>NZ_AGBG01000114.1:0-203 GCF_000225005.1 Ectothiorhodospira sp. PHS-1
CTGGCCACGTGCAGTTCTTCCCGCTTGGACTTGCCGACCTCTTCGCGCTCCTTACCACGGCGACGACGACGGGGATTGTCCGATGCCGGTGCCGCGGGGGTTGCCGCGGGAGACGCGGGGCCGGGCGCTGCCGCCGCTGCCGCAGCAGCCGCCGCGGCGCGTTCCATGGCCTCCTTGCGGGTAGCCTCCTCGACGGCCTGGCG
>NZ_AGBG01000113.1:0-243 GCF_000225005.1 Ectothiorhodospira sp. PHS-1
GCCCCGGGCCAGAAAGGTCTTGGCCCGATGATCCACCCGTCGTCTCCAGTTCGGCGAAAGCTCAGGCTGTCTTCCGGGGTGATGATGGCGAGGGCCCCGGCATGACGCCTGCCGGCCTGCCGTAGCAGGCAGGGCATGTCGGCATGGGGCGGGGTGTGTTTCATGTCCAGCATCCAAGATATTCCAGTTCGGATTGTTGTGTGATCAATAGCCCGGCCTGTTCCGGTTGACTGAGGATGGGCA
>NZ_AGBG01000112.1:0-249 GCF_000225005.1 Ectothiorhodospira sp. PHS-1
CCGGGGGATTCCTCCTGCGAGACGCTTGTGCCCAAGCGCGAGAATGTTCCTTGCGGCATTGATGTCGCGGTCATGGCGCGTACCGCACGCCTGACAGGTCCATTCTCTGATTCCAAGTCCTGTCCTACCTTTCGGACTGCTGTTGCCGATATGACCACAGCACGAACAGGCTTGGGTGGTATAAGCTTCATCGATTTCCTCAAACCAAACTCCCCGCGCTATCGCCTTGTATTGGAGTTGGGTCTTGAG
>NZ_AGBG01000111.1:0-263 GCF_000225005.1 Ectothiorhodospira sp. PHS-1
ATTCTCGCCGCAATACCCTCAAGCCCAGGAAGAAATGGGACAACACCCGTCGCTTGGCCGTGTTCGGCTGATAATGACGGTGGCGCCCCTCATGCTCTGCCGCCAGACCCACCAACCAAGCCGCGAAGCTGGCCAGGGCGGCAATCAGCAGCAGCACATCAAATCGTTGCGCAGAGCGGGAACGGGAACGATTCACGCCAAGTCCATAATGCTCGTTCTTGCTGGATCGAAAATCCTCTTCAATCTGCATCCTCAACGAATAG
>NZ_AGBG01000110.1:0-297 GCF_000225005.1 Ectothiorhodospira sp. PHS-1
CGTAATAGGCGCGGTGCCAAAACATCGGTTTGCAATAAAACGCCGCCAAGTGCTCGGCAAAACGATTGCGGGCGCGGCGGGCGCTGGCTGTCTTGAGATTGTTGACCAGCGTGGAAAGGTTCAATGCCGGATGGATCGCTATCAGCAGGTGAACGTGATCAGCCTCGCCACCAAATTCGATCAGTTCACAACGCCATGCCGCCAGGATCTCCGAAAACGCCCCCTCCAGGTAGTCCCTCAGCTCTTCATGCAGGCAAGGGCGACGGTACTTGGTCACAAAAACAACATGCAGCTTAA
>NZ_AGBG01000109.1:0-307 GCF_000225005.1 Ectothiorhodospira sp. PHS-1
GCTGTGTCCGCCGCGCTTTCCTCTGAGGACAGGACCGCCACACCGGCCAGAACTTCGAACACCGGCGCGGCTGGATCGAGGCCAGAATTCGGCAGTTGTCCGCCGTCTTCGCCATCGACGTGGCGGCCTATGCGGTGATGAGCAACCACTATCACATCGTGCTGCGGATCGATCAGGGCCGTGACACCTAAAGGACACCCACTTTCCGCCGACCTCCCCCACCCACCCTGAGACCCTCACCCCATGACCCGACCTCGCTCAGAACTGGTGTCCGTCACCGACACGCCCTGGTATCACGTGGTGTCGC
>NZ_AGBG01000108.1:0-318 GCF_000225005.1 Ectothiorhodospira sp. PHS-1
GGGCAGCGCCTGCATGATCTCCTGATCCGCCAGGATATTCACATAGGCAAAAGGTGCCCCGCAGGCCTTGAGCGCGGTGGCGGCCCGATTGGAGAAACCGCACATGGGGAACTGGGGCGTCCCCTTCATGTAAATGATGACGGGGTTTTCCTCCACCTGCTGCCTGATACGATCCAGAGCGTCCACCGTCGGTTCCGGCAGCACGTGAAACCGCTGCCCGTGGCGACGCCCCCAGCGCTTGAGGCGGCGGGACAGGAACACCTCCGTCCCCCGCATAGACCTTTTCACTGAAGCCGCCCACGGCCTGGAAGGCCTCCC
>NZ_AGBG01000107.1:0-348 GCF_000225005.1 Ectothiorhodospira sp. PHS-1
GGCCCCAGAAGGCGCTGCAGCACGTCGATCACCCGGCGGGTGGAGACGCCTTGCACGTACATCTCGGCCAAGGCGAGATTGACCGCCTGATCGGTGCGAGTGCCCTTCTCCAAAGCGGAAGGATAGAAGTCGCCGGAACGCACTTGCGGCACCTGGAAGGTCACCTCGCCCACACGGGTGAGCATGGTCTTGGGCTTGAAGCCGTTGGCGTAATCACGGCGAGACGCCGAGCGCTCGTAGGGAGCGGCGCCGAGGTACTCGGAGCGCTCGATCTTGGCGGCTTCATTGACGAGGATGCGCAGGGCTTCGCCTGCGCCATCCAGTCCGTTCTCGAGCAACACGGCATAA
>NZ_AGBG01000106.1:0-349 GCF_000225005.1 Ectothiorhodospira sp. PHS-1
CCTGGGGTATCCCCACGTTTTCGCGGGCATAATTCCTTTTGAAACAGTGGGATAAGAGGATGCGGGGGTGGACATGCACCGGCAAGATCGTGATTCTTAAGGTGACTAAGCCGAAAAAGAGCCACGAAAAAACCGATGCACGCCACGGACCTGATTCACGCAAACTTGGGGGTTGCTTGTCAATCCATTCACCGTACCCGCTTTAACGCGCTGCTGACCGCAGTAGCGGCGGCCCTGGCCGGGCAGACCACCTCGGTCACCGGTCTTGGCCGGTCATCGCCGAGAAAGATCACTGAAAAGGCGAACATCAAGCAGATGGATCGGCTCATCGGTAACCCCAGGATGCATT
>NZ_AGBG01000105.1:0-375 GCF_000225005.1 Ectothiorhodospira sp. PHS-1
CAACCAGGCCTTGCTCCCGGCCTTGGGCATGCCCCGGGCGGCCCAGCAACGCATCAGTCTGTTTCGTGCCCTGCAGGCCCATGACCTGCCGACCCTGGAAACCCACTTCAAGGCCCTGTTTGCCGGCCTGCCCCACGACTGGTACCGCAACAACCCCATTGCCCAGTACGAAGGCCATTATGCCAGCGTGTTCTACAGCCACCTGGCCGCCCTGGGGTTGGCCATTACCGTGGAAGATGCCGGCAACACCGGCCGGGTGGATATGACCGTGGATTTCAATGGCCACATCTACCTGTTCGAGTTCAAGGTGGTGGAGCAGGTGCCGGAGGGCAGGGCGTTGCAGCAGCTCCAGGACAAGGGCTACGCCGACAAGTA
>NZ_AGBG01000104.1:0-379 GCF_000225005.1 Ectothiorhodospira sp. PHS-1
GTGTTAATGGCCAAGTAAAGTGCCCCACTACCGGCCAACGCTTTTGACCCACCCCCGAGGTGGCAGCGCTGCCACCATCCACCTACCGTGTCGGCTCCACCAAGGGTCGGGACGGAGACGTGAAGGACTGGGTAATGATTCACAAGATCAAAGCACTGCATGACGACGGACAGGGTCTGTCGATCCGCGCCATCGGCCAAGAACTGGGCATCTCGCGCAACACCGTCCGCAAGTACCTCCGCCAGGACGTGGCCACCATTGAGGCGGCGCAGTCGAGCCGGGAGCGAGAGAAGAAGCTCGACGCCCACCGCGACTATATCGTCCACCTGCTGCGTACCTTCCCTCGGCTGAGCAGCGTCAAGGTCGCCCGCAAGCTGCA
>NZ_AGBG01000103.1:0-403 GCF_000225005.1 Ectothiorhodospira sp. PHS-1
ATGGAATTTCAATCCGGCAACTGGGCCGAGAGGGTTTAATCACGTTATATTCACTTTCAAAAGATCCGGGATCCTGCTCCTCCGTGGCTGCGCCCGGCATTGCGTCCATGAACGCTGAATAAACATGGGGCGTCAGACCCTGGGGTATCCCCACGTTTTCGCGGGCATAATTCCTTTTAAAACAGTGGGATAATGGAAGGCGGGGTGGACATGCACCGGCAAGATCGTGATTCTTAAGGTGACTAAGCCGAAAAAGAGCCACGAAAAAACCGATGCACGCCACAGACCTGATTCACGCAAATTTGGGGGTTGCTTGTCAATCCATTCACCGTACCCGCTTTAACGCGCTGCTGACCGCAGTGGCGCGGCCCTGGCCGGGCAGACCACCTCGGTCACCGGTCTT
>NZ_AGBG01000102.1:0-408 GCF_000225005.1 Ectothiorhodospira sp. PHS-1
AGCGGTTCATCCCCGCACCTGCGGGGAACGCACATGGCATGCTCTGTGCATGCTGGTATGGTTCGGTTCATCCCCGCACCTGCGGGGAACGCGCCTCACCACTTGGCCGGCCCAAAATTCATTGCGGTTCATCCCCGCACCTGCGGGGAACGCCACGCCGCCGTGCTTGCTGGCGACGGTCCTGCCGGTTCATCCCCGCACCTGCGGGGAACGCGTCAACTCTACTCGGAGAATCACATTGACGACCGGTTCATCCCCGCACCTGCGGGGAACGCGGGCCTCGCACCTGTAAACCTGACCGTGCGCACGGTTCATCCCCGCACCTGCGGGGAACGCGACATCGGACATGACGCCAAAGCTGTTGCCGACGGTTCATCCCCGCACCTGCGGGGAACGCTCGAGGGCGCC
>NZ_AGBG01000101.1:0-411 GCF_000225005.1 Ectothiorhodospira sp. PHS-1
TGCGATCCTTGCGTCAATGCTTGTTCTTGTGCGTTCCCCGCAGGTGCGGGGATGAACCGGTGAGGTATCAACGCCTTCCAGTCACTATTCCGCGTTCCCCGCAGGTGCGGGGATGAACCGCGTCCACTTTAATGTAAACCTGGCTGGTTTCCGCGTTCCCCGCAGGTGCGGGGATGAACCAGAATATCAACGGAAACACTCCTGCCAAAAATCGCGTTCCCCGCAGGTGCGGGGATGAACCGAGCATCGGTAATCCCGAAAAAATAACCGGCAAGCGTTCCCCGCAGGTGCGGGGATGAACCGTGGCTGGCCTTTTGGGTCATAGCACAGACAGCGCGTTCCCCGCAGGTGCGGGGATGAACCGGATTGTGATTAACAAAACACGGACGCCAAACGGCGTTCCCCGCAGGT
>NZ_AGBG01000100.1:0-421 GCF_000225005.1 Ectothiorhodospira sp. PHS-1
AGTGGACTTGAGCTTGGGTCTGTAGCTCAGTTGGTTAGAGCGCACCCCTGATAAGGGTGAGGTCGGTGGTTCAAATCCACCCAGACCCACCATATTTGATTTGGGGGCCATAGCTCAGCTGGGGTGAGACCCGGTGGCGCGTAGCGCCATGCAAAGCATCGCTTTGCAAGGGGCGAACGCCCGAAGGCTACGCCTGAGGGCTGGGGTCGAGCAGCTGAGCGCACGGTGCCTATGTAAGATTACGGGGCCATAGCTCAGCTGGGAGAGCACCTGCTTTGCAAGCAGGGGGTCGTCGGTTCGATCCCGACTGGCTCCACCAAGTTCTAGGGCAGTCAAAAGAGAAGGGTTGTAGGGCGAGGGCGAGATGCCTTACGACGTTTATCTTTTGGCTGTCTTTTTTATTCAACGGCATTGTACTGTT
>NZ_AGBG01000099.1:0-434 GCF_000225005.1 Ectothiorhodospira sp. PHS-1
GCGGTCGCCTTTCGGTAGATCCACGTTCGGGGAAGACCCGCCGCCACCATCTGCACGAAACCGCTGTACAAAAGTCCGTCAAGGGAGCAGCCAGAAAGGCGGGCATTCACAAGAAGGCCAGTTGCCACACATTGAGGCACAGTTTTGCGACCCATCTGCTGGAGCAGGGTTACGACATCAGGACCGTACAGGAACTGTTGGGGCATAGTGATGTGTCCACCACGCAGATCTACACCCACGTACTCAATCGCGGCGGTCTCGCCGTCAGAAGCCCCCTGGATGCCTGAAACACCTCGCGCCCCTCGCTGCCTGTCCAGCGGGGGCTTCCTTGGATAACCGCCCTCTCCTGCCCTACCCCATTCGGGCCGCACGGATTCCCTGTACTCCATGTCCCTTTCCGCTGCTTGATCCTGGGGTCGAGATTAGCGAATTTT
>NZ_AGBG01000098.1:0-436 GCF_000225005.1 Ectothiorhodospira sp. PHS-1
CATCGAACGCCGGTTCATCCCCGCACCTGCGGGGAACGCCAGCGAAGCCACCGCCACACTCAACACCATCGAGGTTCATCCCCGCACCTGCGGGGAACGCGGGAGAAGGCGCCTGCTAAACGTAGCGTGGAGCAGGTTCATCCCCGCACCTGCGGGGAACGCAGTAATAGTTTCGGTTCGAGAAGGACGATAAACGGTTCATCCCCGCACCTGCGGGGAACGCTGATGGCCGGCGAGGACGCCCCCGAGGTCCGCCGGTTCATCCCCGCACCTGCGGGGAACGCTGATTCCCGAGCTATATCAGATTCTCTGTATCCGGTTCATCCCCGCACCTGCGGGGAACGCTTCCTCTGCCGTTACGACGCCAGCGGCAGGTACGGTTCATCCCCGCACCTGCGGGGAACGCGCAGCTGCAGCGCGAGGTCTGGAACGCCGT
>NZ_AGBG01000097.1:0-445 GCF_000225005.1 Ectothiorhodospira sp. PHS-1
GGGAGCCTCACCCAGGGAGCGCTCGCGCCAGGCGGCCAGCCCCTCATCGAGCTTGGCGGCGGCGCGGCTCACCTGGGCGCTGGAGAGCGCAATCTCCGGCCCCAGAAGGCGCTGCAGCACGTCGATCACCCGGCGGGTGGAGACGCCTTGCACGTACATCTCGGCCAAGGCGAGATTGACCGCCTGATCGGTGCGAGCGCCCTTCTCCAAAGCGGAAGGATAGAAGTCGCCGGAACGCACTTGCGGCACCTGGAAGGTCACCTCGCCCACACGGGTGAGCATGGTCTTGGGCTTGAAGCCGTTGGCGTAATCACGGCGAGTGGCCGAGCGCTCGTAGGGAGCGGCGCCGAGGTACTCGGAGCGCTCGATCTTGGCGGCTTCATTGACGAGGATGCGCAGGGCTTCGCCTGCGCCATCCAGTCCGTTCTCGAGCAACACGGCATTA
>NZ_AGBG01000096.1:0-452 GCF_000225005.1 Ectothiorhodospira sp. PHS-1
GAGAGGCGGCGACGGTTTATCAGGCCATGGCCCACTGGCTGGTGAGGCAGGAAGAGCGCCCGGTGATTCTGGTGGATTGGTCGCCGGTGGCGGTGAATGAGAGCATTCATGTGCTGCGCGCATCGCTGCCCGTGGGCGGCCAGGGAAGAACCCTGTATCAAGAGTGTCACCCTCAGGCCAAGTACGCTAACCGCGAGATCCAGGAGGCCTTTTTGAAGCGCCTTTCGGAGGTTTTGCCCGCCGGAGTCTGCCCGGTGATCGTCACGGACGCCGGTTTCAAGAAACCCTGGTTCCGCGCCGTGGAAGCCTTGGGCTGGGACTGGGTGGGCCGAGCGCGAGGCCTGGTCCAGATGACGCGGCCAGGTGAAACCACCTGGCTCAACACCCGCGAGTTGGGGTGCTTGCTGGATGAGAATCAGCCGACCTACCTGGGTGTCTTTGCCATGACCCGC
>NZ_AGBG01000095.1:0-481 GCF_000225005.1 Ectothiorhodospira sp. PHS-1
TGTCATAAACGGCGTGAGAACGAGATTTAGTGGTGCTTTCCATGGTTGCGCCTTGGTGGTTTTCATGGAACGATAGCAGGTATGAGCATGATCGGACATCGCTTTCGTTGCTATCCCGGTCGTCAGCAGGAAAATATCCTGCTGCGTTGGATTGGCTGTCAGCGATTCATCTATAACAGCAAGGTCAGAGAAGACCGTTATTTTCGTGCCTTTGCCCGAAAAGCCTTGTCGGTGACCGGACAAAAACCACCCATCGACCAACAATACAGCCAGTTCATCGGCCCCGATACGGCATGGTTGCGTGAAGTGCCCTCCCAGGTGTTACGCAATGGCGCGGTCCGATGGAAACAAGCCTACAGTCGCTTCTTCCAGAAATTATCCGGTCGCCCAACGATTCATGGAAAAGGTGGCGAACAAGGCGTCTGGCTGACGCGGGAGTTATTTGCTTTCGAGGATGATGGCGAAGGGGGTTATCACCTTC
>NZ_AGBG01000094.1:0-482 GCF_000225005.1 Ectothiorhodospira sp. PHS-1
CACCGCCGAAGCCGTCATCAACAACTGGATGGGCAACGTCTACCAGTACACCCACATCGACCGCAAGAAGCCGTTTCGCGACGAGGTGGACCCGGATGATCCGCTGGGGCGGGTCAAGGCCTGAGCCGTAGCCGGCCCGGACTACGCCGCGCTCACCCGGTCCATGGACTCGCGGGCCTCCGGCGCCGCCTGCAGGGCCGCCAGGTGTTCCACATCCCACAGCTTTTCCAGCTGCCGGGCCAGCATTCCCGTATCCCGCCGGCCACCCACCCGCAGGCGCACGTATGCGTCTCACGCCCCGGCACTTTGCCTATCTGAAGATTTCCGAGGGCTGCAATCACCACTGCAGCTTCTGCATCATCCCTCGCTTTCGCGGCGATCTGGTCAGCCGCCCCGTGGGCGAGGTGATGCAGGAAGCCGAGCATCAGGTGGCCGCCGGCGTCAAGGAGCTACTGGTCATCTCCCAGGACTCCGGCGCCTAC
>NZ_AGBG01000093.1:0-542 GCF_000225005.1 Ectothiorhodospira sp. PHS-1
AGCCGGTTCATCCCCGCACCTGCGGGGAACGCTCAACGTGATGGGCAAATGGATGTTGACAAGCCGGTTCATCCCCGCACCTGCGGGGAACGCATCTCGATTTTTACCATTTCAATCACCATTTGCGGTTCATCCCCGCACCTGCGGGGAACGCACCGTACTATCGGCCGCTTCAATCTGCGCAAACGGTTCATCCCCGCACCTGCGGGGAACGCGCCCTGAGACCGAGTTAGCGACGGATCGTATTCGGTTCATCCCCGCACCTGCGGGGAACGCGACACGACACTCCCGGCCTGCAAGGTCATCACCGGTTCATCCCCGCACCTGCGGGGAACGCGGGCTTCCCCGCGAACTTCCCCGCCAATCGGTTGGTTCATCCCCGCACCTGCGGGGAACGCTCGTTGGTTTTGTTTTGGTTTTTTGGTTGTTGCGGTTCATCCCCGCACCTGCGGGGAACGCGGCAGGTTAATACCATCAATGTCACAAAAAACGGTTCATCCCCGCACCTGCGGGGAACGCCATCTGAATATTCTACTGAGGGC
>NZ_AGBG01000092.1:0-551 GCF_000225005.1 Ectothiorhodospira sp. PHS-1
AGAGTCTGGGGGCTGCACAGGTGGCTGATTTCCTCCAGTATCTTGCAGTCACGCGCAATGTCGCCGTCAGCACTCAGAACCAAGCCTTGAACGCGCTGGTCTTTCTGTTCAATAAAGTGCTTGAACAACCCCTTGGCGATATTGGTCCCTTTTGCAGGGCGAAACGCCCCAGGCGATTGCCCACGGTGCTCTCCCGGGAAGAAGTGCGGCGCATGCTTGGCGAACTGACGGGGGTTCCCTCGCTGGTCGCCTCTCTGCTCTACGGGACCGGCATGAGACTGATGGAATGCCTGCGGCTTCGCGTACAGGATGTGGAATTTGAACGAAGCTTGATCATGGTGAGATCCGGCAAAGGGAACAAGGACCGGATCGTGCCCTTGCCGGAATCGCTGGTTGGCCCATTGAACGAGCACCTGGAAACCGTGCGTGCCCTGCATGCCAGGGATCTTGAGCAGGGACTGGGGGAAACCCTTTTGCCTGACGCATTGGCACGGAAGTATCCCAATGCCCCTCGTGAATGGCGTTGGCAGTTTGTCTTTCCCAGCGGTCGC
>NZ_AGBG01000091.1:0-626 GCF_000225005.1 Ectothiorhodospira sp. PHS-1
GCTTCAACCGGTAGCTCTCCCCGCCGAGCAGGTAGAGGTGCGAGTGGTGGATGATCCGGTCGACGATCGGCACCGCCACGTTGTCGTCGTGGAAGAACTCCCCCCAGCTGGTGAAGTCCTTGTTGGTGGTGATGATCAGCGACCGGTGCTCGTAGAACCGATTGATGAGTTGGAACAGCGCATAGCGGGCCTGCCGGCTCATCGGCAGGTAGCCCAGTTCGTCGATCACCAGGGCGTCGACCTTGGCGAGCCTGTGGATCGTCTTCTTCAGTTCACCCTTCATCTCGGCGATCTCCAGTTCCTCGACCAGGTCCAGAGCGTTGCGGAACAGCACCCGGTAGCCCGCCTTGATGGCCTTCTGGCCGACCCCGATGGCCAGGTGGGTCTTGCCCACCCCTGGCGGGCCGATGAACACCAGGTTCTCGCGATTGTCGAGGAAGGCGAAGTCGAGCAGGGCGCTGATCTGACGCTTGGTGATGGTGGTCTGATGCCGGTAGTCGAACCCCTCCAGGCGCTTGTCGCTGGGGAACCCGGCTTGGCGTTGGTAGAGGTCGATGCGCTTGGCCTCACGGGTCTGACGCTCGTGCTCCACCAGCATGTCGGCGAAGGCCAGGTAAGAGACTTCG
>NZ_AGBG01000090.1:0-639 GCF_000225005.1 Ectothiorhodospira sp. PHS-1
TTAACCAGACTTGGGAAATCCCCCGGCTCTGCCGGGGTGACAGTAGAAGTTTGACATTGTAGGGAGTCCATTGGGAAAACTCCCGGTTGTGAGCCGCCAAGCACACGACACAGGAGAATCCCAATGGACGAATTTGAGAGCCTAAGCCACTCCAAGTGGGAGTGTAAATATCACGTGGTATTCATCCCGAAATATCGTCGCAGGGTCCTTTTTGGCCAATTGAGACGACATTTGGGGGAAGTTTTCCATCGGCTGGCGAGGCAGAAGGAAAGCTGGATTGAAGAGGGGCATGTGATGCCGGACCATGTGCATATGCTGATTTCGATCCCACCAAAGTATGCGGTATCGCAGGTTGTAGGGTACATCAAGGGCAAGAGTGCGATTCACATTGCCCGGGTGTACGGAGAGAGGAAGCGGAATTTTGTGGGCCAGAGTTTCTGGGCCAGGGGATACTTTGTATCGACGGTGGGGCGTGATGAGGAGACGATACGACAGTACATCCGTCACCAGGAAGCCGAAGACAAGCGACTTGACCAGATGAAACTCTGGAACTGAAAGCCACCTTCAGGTGGCCCCATGTTTATGCCGCTTTGAGCGGCTCACATATTAAAGCCCCCGGCTTTGCCGGGGGATACTTAC
>NZ_AGBG01000089.1:0-650 GCF_000225005.1 Ectothiorhodospira sp. PHS-1
CCAAACCTACTCATAAGTATCTAAACAGGTTCAGTGCTGATTTCCTGCTTCACAGAGGCCGGTTTCACTCCGGTCTTGCGACCTGAGCCAGCGCCTTCCTCTCCACAGGCTGACACCGTGGAACTCACGGCGTAATGGGCAAGATTTCTTGCCGCATTCACATCCCGGTCGTGGTGTACGCCACAGTCCGGGCAAATCCACTGCCGCGTGGATAGTGGCATGACCTTCTGCACCGATCCACAAACCGAACACATTTTGCTGCTGGGGAACCAGCGGTCGGCCACCACCACCTGCCCACCCCGCTGATCTGCCTTGTACGCCAGTTGCCGCCGGAACTCATGAAAGCTCATGTCGGCAATGGATCGGGCCAGATGCCGGTTCGCCATCATGCCGCGCACATTCAGATCCTCGATGCCGATGGTATGAAACCGCCGGGTCAGATCCGACGTGAGCTTGTGCAAGGCATCTTGGCGAATGTTGGCAATGCGGGCATGCAGCCGTGCCAGTTTCGCCTTGGCCTTGTTCCGGTTGCTGGAGCCTTTTTGCTTGCGCGACAGGCTGCGTGATAGCCGACGGAGTCGCTTGAGCACGGCGGTATGCGCCTTGGGGCCCGTCATGGTGTCTCCCGTCGAGAGCGTGGCCAGTGCCAA
>NZ_AGBG01000088.1:0-667 GCF_000225005.1 Ectothiorhodospira sp. PHS-1
AGATCCGGAGCTCATCGCCGAGGTTGGCGAGTTGGGGGAGGTGCTGCAGACCCGCTCTCGTCTGCTTCATCATCCAGTCCCCGGGCTGGAGGATGTGCCGCTCTGCCTGCATGGCCGCTATGGTATCCGTGAGATATTGACGGCGCTGGGGTGGCTCACAGCGGAGCGCCGCGCCCCGTTTCAGGCCGGCGTGTTGCCCTTGAAGGATCGCAAGATCGAATTGCTGTTCGTCACCCTGGACAAGCGAGAAGGCTACCATGAGCGCATCGCCTATCATGATTACGCCATCAGCACAGAGCGCTTCCACTGGCAGTCTCAGAATGCAGCCGGGCCTAACACCACCGCCGGGTGCCGTTACCTGGAAAGCCCCGGAAACGGCTGGCGCTTCCAGCTTTTCGTGCGTGTAGCAAAGAGGGACCCCTACCACGCCTGCGGTCCGGTAACCCTGGAGGGTGCGGAAGGTGAAAAGCCTATGAGTATCCACTGGAAACGAGTAATAGTCAAATCTGGTGTACGGCTGTTGGTCAGGCGGCCTTCCTTTCTGACTGATCGTTTACTTGCTCTCCATCCTGGAACTTGACGTTATTGACGACCAGTTCCAGCTTCTGGAAGTGCTTGATGCGTCTCCAGCGTTTCTGGGCGCTCTGGAGCAGCTTGAACACCATGG
>NZ_AGBG01000087.1:0-670 GCF_000225005.1 Ectothiorhodospira sp. PHS-1
AACCGTTCCATCATACCCATCCAAACCTACTCATAAGTATCTAAACAGGTTCAGTGCTGATTTCCTGCTTCACAGAGGCCGGTTTCACTCCGGTCTTGCGACCTGAGCCAGCGCCTTCCTCTCCACAGGCTGACACCGTGGAACTCACGGCGTAATGGGCAAGATTTCTTGCCGCATTCACATCCCGGTCGTGGTGTACGCCACAGTCCGGGCAAATCCACTGCCGCGTGGATAGCGGCATTGCCTTCTGCACCGCTCCACAAACCGAACACATTTTGCTGCTGGGGAACCAGCGGTCGGCCACCACCACCTGCCCACCCCGCTGATCTGCCTTGTACACCAGTTGCCGACGGAATTCATGAAAGCTCATGTCGGCAATGGAGCGGGCCAGATGCCGGTTCGCCATCATGCCGCGCACGTTCAGATCCTCGATGCCGATGGTATGAAACCGCCGGGTCAGATCCGACGTGAGTTTGTGCAAGGCATCTTGGCGAATGTTGGCAATGCGAGCATGCAGCCGTGCCAGTTTCGCCTTGGCCTTGTTCCGGTTGTTGGAGCCTTTTTGCTTGCGCGACAGGCTGCGCGATAGCCGACGGAGTCGCTTGAGCACGGCGGTATGCGCCTTGGGGCCCGTCATGGTGTCTCCCGTCGAGAGCGTGGCCAGTGCCGA
>NZ_AGBG01000086.1:0-688 GCF_000225005.1 Ectothiorhodospira sp. PHS-1
AGGATCTGACGTCCTCGGCAAGTCAGTCCTATTTATTGGGTACAGTCTAACTGATGTGAACCTACGGTTCCTATTCTACAAGCTAGCAAAACTGTGGAAGACAAATAACGGTGGAGGTGTTCAGCCTAGATCGTATGTATTTACGCATCGGCCCAACCCAATACAAGAAGCTATATTGGATCAATGGGGCATTAACATGATCACATCCAAAGAAGATGATCCCCAGAAAGCCTTACAAGAATTCCTTGAACAGTTTCGCTGAGGGGTTCAGCTAACAATCGCGTCAATTAGGACGCTCGCAAGCTCGCGCCTATTACGCGGGCGTTAGCAGTACCTGTTGACGCCATGGGAGCTACCGCCGCAAGTTGATAGAATATCCACGCAGGGATGATCCGAGGAGATAGAGATGGCGAAAATACTGAAATATCAAAGACGTAGAACAGAGCCTTTGCGGATCGAGGATGCCTCCCATCCCAAGGTAAGCCTCCATCTTGGGGATGCCCTAGAGAAATACGAGGAGTGGCCAACCCCTACAGCAATCGTTTCCGATGGCCCGTATGGGCTATCCAAGTATCCGGGTGACCCGAACGGAGTAGAAAGCCTGGCTGAGTGGTATGCGCCTCATGTCGCAGAGTGGAGTAAAAAAGCGAGCCCAGAAACAACGCTTTGGTTTTGGTGCTCAGAGCCT
>NZ_AGBG01000085.1:0-706 GCF_000225005.1 Ectothiorhodospira sp. PHS-1
ATTCGAGTTGATTTCCGACCTTGGTTCGGGAATGAACTATCACAAGAAAGGTTTGAAGCGACTGCTTGATGCCATCATCGATGGGGAAGTCGGGCGACTGGTGATCACCCACAAGGATCGGCTTTTGCGCTTCGGGGCCGAGTTGGTCTTTGCCATCTGCGAAGCCAGGGAGGTCGAGGTGGTGATTCTCAACCAGGGTGAAGATACGACCTTTGAGGAAGACCTGGCGAAAGATGTGCTGGAGATCATCACCGTGTTCAGCGCCCGACTCTACGGCAGCCGCTCGCGCAAGAACCAGAAGCTGCTGGACGGCGTGAAGAAGGCCGTGGAGGACGCGACATGATCCGTGCCCACAGGATTGCGCTTGCGCCCAACAACAGGCAGGCGACCTATTTTGCCCGCGCGGCAGGCACGGCCCGTTTCGCCTACAACTGGGCGTTGGCCGAATGGCAGTGCCAGTACGCGGCGTGGAAGCAGGACAGCAGTCTGCCCAAGCCCTCTCAGGCGGGGCTTCGTCGCCAGTTGAACGCCATCAAGCGCGAGCAGTTCCCATGGATGCTGGAGGTCACCAAAACGGCACCGCAGATGGCGATCATCCAATTGGGTGAAGCCTTCAAGCACTTCTTTGCTGGTCGCGCCAGGTATCCGAAGTTCCGCAAAAAAGGCGTCCACGACCGCTTCACCCTCACCAACGACCAGTTCCGCG
>NZ_AGBG01000084.1:0-715 GCF_000225005.1 Ectothiorhodospira sp. PHS-1
GGTTACCGCTGGGGTGGGCAGGAGGTGACCTCCGTCTACAATCCCTTCGACGTCCTGCTGCTCTTGCAAAATCGTCAGTTCGGACCTTACTGGTTCGAGAGCGCGACCCCCACCTTTCTGGTGGATATGCTCAGGCAACGGGGCATCTACACGCCGTCGCTGGACCATTGGGAAACGGAATACGAACTGCTCAGCCAGTTCGACGTGGACAACATCAGTACCGACGCCCTGCTGTTCCAGGCCGGTTACCTGACCATCAAGACATTGGAAGAACCCATGCTGGGGTACCGCCAGTACACCCTGGGCTTTCCCAACCAGGAAGTGGAAACCAGTCTCAACCTTGCTCTGCTGCCCTCGCTGGGCCTGGAAAACGCACCTCGGGAGCGCAGAACCCTGTTTACCCACCTGCGCAACCATGACCTGGCCGGGCTGGAAAACCACCTCAAGGCCCTCTATGCGGGCCTGCCTCACGACTGGTACCGCAACAACCCCATCGCCCAATACGAAGGGCACTATGCCAGTGTGTTTTATAGCCACTTTGCGGCCCTGGGGGGGCAGGTCACGGTGGAAGACTCCAGCCACCATGGTAAGGTGGACATGGCGGTAGACTTTGCCGGGCACATCTACCTGTTCGAGTTCAAGGTGGTGGAGCAACTGCCCGAAGGCAAGGCCCTGGAACAGATCAAGGCCAGAGGCTATGCCGACAAATACCGCG
>NZ_AGBG01000083.1:0-735 GCF_000225005.1 Ectothiorhodospira sp. PHS-1
GATTGTGCAACCCCTTTTCTGTAAATTTCCGAAGTGGTGGTCATGACGTTGGGGTTACGGGTTGAGGTTGAGATAGACCTTGCCGGTCATCCACTCGTCGTCGAGTTCGGCGAGCAAAGCGGAGATGAGGCGCAGGCAGGAATCGGGGTTGGGGAAGATGCTGGCCACACGGGTTCGGCGTCGCAACTCCCGGTTGATTCGCGCAAGCCCGGTCGTGCGCAGGCGCACGCGGTGGGCGGCGTGGAAGTCGAACACCGTCAGGCTTTCCGGGACGGCAGCTTCAGCCCATTCGGCCAGCTTCGGGTGCTCCTTGCGCCAGGTCTCCAGTGCCGACATCAGAAGGCGCTCGGCTTCAGCTCTGTCCGGCGCATTGAAGATCGTGCGCAGTTGGGCAGCCACGGTTTTTCTTGCCTCCTGTCGGGTAACGAACTGTCCGGCGTTTTGTTGCAGATGGAACTGACAACGCTGCCAGGGAACGGCGGGCAGTACCGCCCGGCGCGCCGCCTTGAGTCCTGCATGGTCATCGGCCACGATGAGCTTGACGCCGTGCAGCCCGCGGGCGAGCAGGCCTTCGAGGAAGCGCCGCCAGTTGATCTCGGCTTCCGAGGTGGCGACCGTGCAGCCCAGCACCCGGCGTTTGCCGGTGGCGTCGATGCCGACGGCGATCAGCACGGCGCAATCGACAATACGACCCTCCAGGCAGACTTTCTCGTAACGGGCATCCAGGAAGAGATA
>NZ_AGBG01000082.1:0-825 GCF_000225005.1 Ectothiorhodospira sp. PHS-1
TGACGCCGCGTCGGGCAATCACCCGGCTGGCGTTGTGGTCGGCATGATCGATCTGCCCGCAGCGTTGACAGACAAATCGGCTCTGACTGGGCCGATTGTCGGGATGAATGTGGCCGCAAACGGCACATTCCTGCGAGCTATGGTGCGGCGGCACCACGAGAAACAGCACGTTATTTCTCGGTGCCTTGTACTGGGCATAGGTTCTGATCCTGCCCCAGGCGCTATGGAGGATGCCCTTGTTGAGCCCCGCCTTGGCGCGGGCACCGTTGGGGGCGTGGCGCCCCCGTTCGTCGGTCTTTGCCTTCGGGCGACGACTCATGGAGGCCACCTTGAGGTCTTCCATGACCACGAGCCTCACCCCCGGCGCCGTCACCAATGCGTGACTGGCCTTATGGGCAAAGTCCTTGCGCACGTTGTTGGCGTAGGTGTGGGTGCGGGCCACGCGCTTTTTGGCCTTGTGCCAGCCGGATGAGCCCTTGGCACGTCGCGCCATCCGACGCTGCCAGCGAAGGCGCTGGCGTTCCTTGCGGGCCATTCGCTGCTTTTGCACCGGGTCGAAGGCATACACCGATCCCGTGCTGGCGTAGGCAGGCACCGCCACGCCGCGATCCACGCCGATGGTGGCCGCGTGCAATGAAGCCTCATCCCACTGCGATAACTCGGCCTGGATCTCTGCAGGGCGCGGATGGATCACGTCATCCTCGGTGGCAAATGACACATGCCACTGACCGGCGTTGATGCTGATGACGATGGATGCGGGCAATGCATGAGGCCGATCCGCGACGTAGCGCAACCGACCGAGCGGGTGCTTTTTCGTGCCGACCC
>NZ_AGBG01000081.1:0-910 GCF_000225005.1 Ectothiorhodospira sp. PHS-1
CCACCGGCAAGCCCATTCACCTGATCGGCGTGGAATTCTCCCGCAAAAGGCGGCAGATCGTGGCTTTTGATGTGGAGACGATCCGAGTTCCCTAAGGGATCTGGCCGGCCAAGTACCCACCCCCATTCGCGACATGGGCTACTGCCGCTCCATTTTGTCCTCTCTCAGCAGCAGCTCTTCCAGATTGCTGGAACGTAATACGTTGCGACTCAATTGGACGAGTTGGTCATGGTCCTTTTGATGTAAGGCTTCGTCAGCCCAGAGCGGCATGTCATCGAACTTTTCCTGGAGCTGTATGCGTAGCGTCCTTCTCATTCCCTTGAGGAAGGCATGGGAGTCCCATATGTCTGGGGGTAATTGGAGTACCTGTTCGCACAGATCACGCCCCAGAAATATTTCTTCCAGTCGTGTGTGGTCCGTTGATCCATCGAGCCATTTTTGCAGCTCTTCTTCAGGGGCGGCCCTGATTTTTTCCAGTACCCACTCAGGCAGTTTGCCAAATTTATCTTTATGAGTTGATTCGATGTAGGCTTCAATGCCGCGACGCTCCGAAGCTTTTTTCCACTCTGCAATATCCTCTGCGTCAAGATCCATTTGGTGGACGATGTCCTCAGGATCGGTGATGCCGCTGTCGTATGCGCTCTTTACTGAATTGACAAAGGATAAAGGCATCATGATCGCTTCTGCGACATCTGTATCAGTGACTGAGTGTTCTCTTGTATATCTTAATATTATTCCGGTATACGCGATGAGATTTCCTTCCATGAATCCCTGTATCCAATTTCGCTGGAAAATGGTGAGTCTCATTGGGTTGTCTCCACCTAACTGTCATGCCGCCGGGCGCGCAGCACCCCCGATGATGAAAGATAATGGGGGTGCTGTCGCCTTGGGCGGAGGCTGGGGTATCCCC
>NZ_AGBG01000080.1:0-919 GCF_000225005.1 Ectothiorhodospira sp. PHS-1
TCACCGGCAAGCCCATTCACCTGATCGGCGTGGAATTCTCCCGCGAAAGGCGGCAGATCGTGGCCTTCGAGGTGGAGGAGCTATAGGCCTGCGCGGCAGAGGTCATTACAGCCATGATAATCTGCAACCCTGGATGTATTTTGCCCTGGAGGCCTGTGTGATCACCGCCGACCGCCGGATATTGCCCATCGGCATCCAGTCTTTCGAAAAGTTGCGCAAGGGTCACTACTACTACATCGACAAGACCCCCCTGATCGAGTCCATGGCCAAGATCGGTGGGTACTATTTCCTCTCCCGTCCCCGACGCTTCGGCAAGAGCCTGCTGCTGGATACCCTGCGCTGCCTGTTCGAAGGGCGCAAGACCCTGTTCGAAGGGCTCTACATTCATGACAAATGGGATTGGCAGCAAAAACGCCCGGTGATCCGTATCAGCTTTGCCGACGGTGTAGTCAAAACCCGTGAGGAGCTGGATGCCCACATTTGGCATCAGCTGAAGGTGCAACGAGAAAAACTGGAACTACCCCAACCACCGGCCGAGATCATCTCCGCTGAGTTTTCATCATTGATTCGCCAGACTCACACCTTCTACGGCCAGAGCGCCGTGGTGCTGGTCGACGAATACGACAAGCCCGTCCTGGACAACATTCGCGATCCCGAGCGCGCCCGCGAACTGCGCGAAGGCCTGAAGAACCTCTACAGCGTGCTCAAGGATGCCGATCCGCACCTGCACCTGGTGCTGCTCACCGGCGTATCCAAGTTCAGCAAGGTCAGCCTGTTCTCGGGGCTGAACAACCTGCGCGACATCACCCTACTACCCGAGTTCACCACCCTCTGCGGCTACACCGATGAAGATCTCGATACGGTGTTTGCCCCCGAGCTGCCTGGTCTGGATCGCGATGCCATCCGGCAGTGGTACAAC
>NZ_AGBG01000079.1:0-932 GCF_000225005.1 Ectothiorhodospira sp. PHS-1
TAGCCGTTGAAGAACGGGGTATGACGACCACCCTCTTCCTTCGACAGCACGTACACTTCCGCTTCGAACTTGGTGTGCGGGGTGATGGAGCCGCTCTTGCACAGCACCTGGCCACGCTCCACTTCGTCACGCTTGGTGCCGCGCAGCAGCACGCCCACGTTGTCACCCGCCTGACCCTGATCCAGCAGCTTGCGGAACATTTCCACGCCGGTCACGGTGGTCTTGATGGTGTCGCGGATACCCACGATGGAGACTTCGTCACCCACCTTCACGATGCCGCGCTCGATACGACCGGTCACCACGGTACCACGACCGGAGATGGAGAACACGTCTTCCACCGGCATCAGGAACGCGCCGTCGATGGCACGCTCCGGCTCCGGAATGTACTCGTCCAGGGCCGCAATCAGCTTGTCAATGGCCGGCATGCCGATGTCGGAGGTGTCGCCTTCCAGCGCCTTGAGCGCGGAACCCACGATGATCGGGGTGTCGTCGCCAGGGAAGTCGTAGCTCGACAGCAGGTCGCGCACTTCCATCTCCACCAGCTCCAGCAGCTCGGCGTCGTCCACCATGTCGGCCTTGTTCAGGAACACGACGATGTAGGGCACGCCCACCTGACGGGCCAGCAGGATGTGCTCACGGGTCTGAGGCATCGGGCCGTCGGCCGCGGACACCACCAGGATCGCGCCGTCCATCTGCGCCGCGCCGGTGATCATGTTCTTCACGTAGTCGGCGTGGCCGGGGCAATCCACGTGGGCATAGTGACGATTGTCGGACTCGTACTCCACGTGCGCGGTGGCAATGGTGATACCGCGAGCGCGCTCTTCCGGGGCGTTGTCGATCTGGTCGTAGGCACGGGCCTCACCACCAAACTTCTTCGCCTGAACCACCGTCAGCGCCGCCGTCAGCGTGGTCTTGCCATGGTCAACGTGACC
>NZ_AGBG01000078.1:0-1017 GCF_000225005.1 Ectothiorhodospira sp. PHS-1
CAATCAAATAGCTACGCTGCTGCATATTGAATGGGTCCAGCCTGAAAATAGCTCGCAACCCGCTTAGGCAGTTTTTGCAGTTTGCGAAGATGAGACAGCACTTTCTGTTTCAATTGATCCTTGTTTCGCGCTGGCGGACCTTTGTGAACGCCTGCTTTCAGGTCACAGTTCAGATATTCATCAGGATTCAACTCAGGAGAATACGGTGGTAGATAAAAGACTTCTATCTCAGCCGTATGATCGCTTAGCCATACTTTGACCTTGCGCGCATGATGAACTTTGAGATTGTCCAGAATCAGGAATATCTTGCACCCACTTCCCCTGATCAGGCGTCTCATGAAATCGATCAGCAAATCCGCATTCATGTTGTCTTCATAAATGCGAAAACGAACTTTGCCTTGATTGGTCACCGTCGAGATCAGATTGATGGATGCACGCCTGGCGTTCTGCCTCAACACCGGCGTTTGACCCTTGGGTGCATAGCCACGCACGTGCTGGCAGTCCGTCCTCAACCCCGTCTCGTCTCCCCAGTGGATCTCCGCCCGTTCCGCCTTGGCGCGGCTCTGGATCTGGGGATAGTCCACCGCCAACCACTGTTGCACATCTGCCGCGCGCTGCTCATAGGCTTGTTTCTTTGGCGTTTGCACTGTGAATCCCCACCGCTTGAGGTATTCACCCACCGAACGAGTCGGCATCCGCAACCCGGTCTCCTGCCTGATCAACTCCTGTACCGCTTCTCGCGACCACAAGGCATAGGGCATTTCCAGTTGATCAGGCGTGTGCTGCCTTAGCAGTTCTTGCAGATCGGCTTCTTCATCCGGTGCCAGCTGTCTACCAGAACCCAGACGGCGACCTCGTTGTTGGCGAAGCAACGACTCCACGCCTCCTGCGCGATACTTTGCCAACCAGCGGCCTACCGTCTGATAATGAACGCCCAGCTGTTCTGCAATCTCGCGCTGACTCAAGCCGCTCTCGGAAAGACGAACCGCCGTCTTGCGCTTCTCTTCCTGCGCCGCA
>NZ_AGBG01000077.1:0-1051 GCF_000225005.1 Ectothiorhodospira sp. PHS-1
CCTTTGCCGTCTTGGCTAACAGCTACTCCCAACTTCGCTGTTCGGGACTTTCACCCTATAGACGTGCGCCGTGCCCGGCGCACTGACACCCTCCCCACGGCTAAAGCCGGGGGCTTCTCGCGCATCATGGTGATTCCCGGGATTGGTTAGACTCGTCCAACGACTTTGACACCTGGAGGAGGACAAGGCAGACTACAAAAGTAGCAAATCCCATCAGGAGAAGACCATGGGCATGCCTGTCCGCATCGAAGACGAACTGTACGAAAGCGCCAAGGCCCAGGCCCGGGCGGAATGCCGCACCATCGCCGGTCAGATCGAGTTCTGGGCCAAGGTGGGTAAGGTCGCTCTCGACAATCCCGACCTGCCGGTCGAGTTCGTACGCGATTTGCTCATCGCTCGCGCAGAAGGCCGCGAACAGGCCACGCCCTTTATTCCGGAAGGCCTTTCCCGGGAATGATCACGGTCCTCCAAACCAACGCCTTCAGCCGTGCCTACAAGCGCCTTCAGCGCAACCAGCAGGCGGCCATCGACGCTGCAGTCGCAACCATCGTCGACCAGCCTGAGCGGGGCGAGCCCAAGAAGGGCGATCTTGCCGATGTGTTCGTCTACAAATTCCCATGCGTCGGTCAACAATTCCTGCTCGCCTACGAGTACGACCCGGCAACCCGACTGCTTTTGCTGGTCGGCACCCACGAGAACTTTTATCGCAACCTCAAACGCTGATCGTGATGGGGGACAGGAAATGGGAAATGGGGGACAGGTGAGTGATGATGGGGGACAGGCACTCTTGAGCAACGCCAGCAAGACCGGCCACCGCTGTGGTGCGATCAATGATCGTAAAAAACATGCCTACGTCTGCACCCGTTGTGGACACAAGGCGCACGCCGGTGCCAACGCGGCCATGAATGTCCGCGACTGGCATGGGCTGTGCTGCCCGCTGAATCTTGAGGATTTGGCGGGCGGGCTGCATGAGCCAGCCCTGAACCCGGCACGCGAAGTCACCGCGAAAGCGGTGACGTAGCAAGAACGGGAATCCGTTCCATCATGCCTA
>NZ_AGBG01000076.1:0-1098 GCF_000225005.1 Ectothiorhodospira sp. PHS-1
CCAGGGTCGTTGCTCGGGATCCGCAGTTCCGGCTGCGCCGGGTCCGCAGGCGAACCGTGGCAAACGTCGATTCGATCGGGTTGGTCGTGCGGATATGCACCCAGTGTTCCGCCGGGTAATCGTAGAATGCCAGCAGTTCGTCCCGATCTTTGGTCAGGCACGCCATCGCCTTGGGGTACTTGGCCTCGAATCGCTTCACCGTGCGATCAAAGGCCTTGTGCGCCTCGGCACGGTTCTGCGCCATCCAGATCTCCTGCAGATCAGCCTTGACCTTGGGCTGCACCGACTTGGGCAGCTTATTGAGCACATTCGCCGTCTTATGCACCCAGCAACGCTGATGGTCGGTCTGCGGATAGATCTTGCTCAACGCCGTCCAGAATCCCATCGCCCCGTCGCCCACCGCCAGCTTGGGACCGGTGGTTAGGCCGCGCTCCCGCAAGTGCGTCAGCAGTGCTTCCCAGCTGTCCGCCGACTCGCGGAAGCCGTCCTCGACGGCCACCAGTTCCTTGTGGCCGTGCTCGGTGACCCCGATGATCACCAGCAGGCACAAGCGGTCATCCTGGCGCACCTTGCTGTAAACACCATCGGCCCACCAGTAGACGTAGCTACGGTCCGACAGGTCACGCTGCCGCCACGTGGTATGTTCGTCCTGCCACTGCTGCTTGAGCCGGGACACCGTGTTGGCCGACAGGCCCTTGGCCTGCTCGCCAAGCAATGCCGCCAGGGCCTCCTGATAGTCCCCGGTGGAGATCCCCTTGAGATACAGCCAGGGAATCAGCTCTTCGACACTGCGCGCCCGCTTCAGGTAGGGCGGTAGCAGGCTGCTGTTGAAGCGGGCACCCCCACCGCTACGATCACGCACCTTGGGTACCTGGACGCTGACATCTCCAATCCCGGTCTGGACCGTGCGTTCCGGCAGGTAGCCATTGCGGACGACGGCCTGGCGGCCATCTTCCAGACGCTGCTCGGCATACTGCGCCAGGAAGACGGACAACTCCGCCTCCACCGCCTGGGCGATCAGGTCGCGCGCTCCCTGCCGCAGCAGCTCGTGCAACGGATCCAGGATCCGGGGTTCTGGTTGTGAAACAGCTTGGAGGG
>NZ_AGBG01000075.1:0-1276 GCF_000225005.1 Ectothiorhodospira sp. PHS-1
GGGGATACTCCAGCGTCAGATCGCAGCTTAATGTCTAAAGGCGTTTCGAATTCCAGTCTTTCGTAATAACTTGATTCATCTAGAACAATGGTATCGTCATTATCGAAATCACCGTGAAACTTTATAACCTGCGTTACACCATCTTTGATTAGAGGGATGTCCGATACACTCGCAATTTTTATGAAGCGCTTATGGTAAAGCTCAAACGCCTTTTCGATCCAGCGGTCATAATTAGTTGTATAAATCATCGGAAACTTCGAGTTTGCGATTGACTTGTGAATGACAGAACTGGCTAGGTCGACCTTGTCAGAGTGCCAGTTTGTGTCCATCCAGCTTCGCAACGGCCCGATACTGCCTTTCTTAACCCGGTAGTATTCTGCTAGCGCAAGGCTTTCCCCGAATGTTTTATATATCTCGGGATCATAGCCTAGCTCTTTAGCTATATGGTCAATCAACTCAGACCAGGTGGGAAGCCCTAAATTCTTGGAAACCCCAGCTCCGACGAACAAGATTACGTTCCGTTCTTTATAGGAGGCAATCAGATCTTCCATTAGAGAACCTCCTTCTGCAGGAATTCGCGAAATCTGTCGAAAGCAATTTTACGCATCGAGATTTCGTTTTTCTTGTCTCCCAGCTCAGCAAATGTTTTGTTATATCCTTTTGGTATGAATACGCAGTCCCATTGAAAATCGCGATTTCCTCTCGGCTCAGGTGCGATATTTCCCTCAACCTCACCTTCGAAGACGTGAATTTTTTTTGAATCACAAAATGCGATTACCGTTTTAGCAGTCAGTTCTGTTTCATCAAGTCGGCCGAGCAGATTTGCAAAATTATCTGCTTTTAGCTTGTCCCAGAATACTTGTGTAAGACCGCCAGGAAATCCTTGTAGGCTTTTGATATAAAGGCCCGTATGCTCAATAAATACGGGCCTACCAATAGCATTAAAAGCTTTTAGAACCTTATCCCTAACAATATCCTGAATATCCTCGGTTTGTATTTCATGGATTTTTAGGTGGACATCTACTATAGAGACACCTATATCCCCGAGTATTGTTTCTACCTCTCGGGCTTTATGGGGATTCTTGGTAACAAATCTAATTTCCATTCTCTCGCTCAATATGCGAATGACAGCTAACGCCCAAATCAGCGGCGAGTTTACGAGTCCGCTGAATTTTCTTGTTCGATTCTTTGGTTTGCAATGCCAAATGGGATATGAACCATGGGGATGTCACCAGCCTCCGATTCCAAATGCGACCTCTGATCCTGGAGTATCCCC
>NZ_AGBG01000074.1:0-1347 GCF_000225005.1 Ectothiorhodospira sp. PHS-1
CAGGTGATCCAGCACCTGCGCGACAGTGGCGGCGTGGACGCGGATCTGCCGCTGCCGCCTTCCACCATCCACCGCCTGTTCACCCGGCATGGGCTGATGCAGCGCCAGACCGAGGCCACTCATGACCAGGATCGCCGCCGCTTCGCCTTTGCCCGGGCCGGTCAACTGTGGTCCAGCGATGTCATGCACGGCCCCAGTGTCACCGTCGAAGGGCGCGTGCGCCGCAAGACCTATCTGATCGCCTTCATGGACGACGCCACCCGGGTGGTTCCCCAGGCCGCCTTCGCCCTGGCGGAGAACACCCGCGCCTTCCTGCCCGTATTACGCCAGGCGCTGAGCCGGCGTGGGCTTCCCGAGCGACTTTACGTCGATAACGGCGCGAACTACCGCTCCCACCACCTGGCTCTGGTGTGCGCCAAACTGGGCATCGCCCTGATCCACGCGCGCCCCTATCGCCCCCAAGGCAAAGGCAAGATCGAACGCTTCTTCCGCACCGTACGGGCCCAGCTGCTGAACACCCTCACCCCGGAGGATACCGCCAGCCTGGAGGCCCTCAACCGGCGCCTGTGGGCCTGGGTTGAGGGGGAGTATCACCACAACCCCCATCGCGGTCTGGACGGGATGACGCCCCTGGAGCGCTGGGCCCAGGACGGTGACCAGGTGCGCTATCTGGACCCGAGTCTGGACCTGGAGGATCTGTGCCTGTTCGAGGCCGCGCGCAAGGTCCACAAGGACCGTACCGTCAGCCTCGACGGCGTGATCTACGAGGTGGATGCCGCCCTCATCGGCGAGCGTGTCACGCTACGCTACGACCCCGGGGCTACCCGGCGCACCGTGCAGATCGTCCATCAAGGTCGGTACGTGGAAACTGCCAGGCCCGTGGATCTGTATGCCAACTGCTTCGTCAAGCGCAACACGCCCTCGCGCGAGGCCCGCAGTGAGGATCAGGCCCCGCAACCCAGCCCCTCAGGGATGCAGTGGCGGGACTTCGATATCGAGTCGGCGGAGGACTGAGGCCATGTACCGCAAGCACTTCGGCCTGACCGACTACCCCTTCGAACCCAACGTGGCCAGTGAAGATCTGTTCGAGTCCCAGACCCTGCGGGAGGCCCAGGCCCGGCTCAGGCACCTGCTGCGTCTGCGCGGCATCGGCCTGCTCACCGGCGAGGCCGGCAGCGGCAAGACCACCGCCTGCCGCCGCATCACCAGCGCCCTGCACCCGGGGCTCTACCGCACCTTCTACATCCCCCTGACCACCGGCAATGTCATGGACATGTACAAGTCCATCGCCTGGGAACTGGGCCTGCCCACCGAGCGCAACCGCGCCAGCGCCTTCCGCCAGGTGCG
>NZ_AGBG01000073.1:0-1351 GCF_000225005.1 Ectothiorhodospira sp. PHS-1
ATATAGTGGACCCCGATATCTAGACAGCAGTTTAAGCTCTGAGCGGAGGGCTGAATCGGGATACTAACAAGATGACTGAAAAACGGAAGCGAAACACGTACAACGCTGAATTCAAGGCGAAAGTTGGACTTGAGGCGATTCAGGGAGTCAAGACCGTCAACGAGATCGGTCAAGCCTACGGGGTCCATCCCGCCCAGGTGACCCAGTGGAAGAAGGCGATCCTCGAACAGGCCGGCACGCTCTTCGAAGGCAAGCGTGGCCCGAAGCCAGTGTCGGAAAAGGATGCCCCGGACCGTCTCTACGGCGAGATCGGGCGCCTGAAGATGGAACTCGATTGGCTCAAAAAAAAGTCCGGGATCAACCTGCCGTGAACCGTCAGGACTGGATTGATGCGGGTGACGAGATCTCCATCGTTCGCCAGTGTGCGCTGGCCGGGGTTTCCCGGGCGACCGTGTATGCGCGCTGGCGTTTGTCACCGGATGAGGCCGGCGACCTGCTGCTGTGTGGACTCATCGACGAGATCTACACACGACGGCCGTTCTACGGGAGTCGACGCATGGTGGTCGAGCTGCGGACCCAGGGCCATAAGGTCAACCGCAAGTGTGTCCAGCGGCTGATGCGTGGGATGGGGCTGGCGGCGATCGCGCCGGGCCCGCATACCAGTCGCCCGCACCCGCAGCACAAGGTCTATCCGTACCGGCTACGTGGCGTCGCGGTCACCCGACCCAACCAGGTTTGGAGTACCGACATCACCTACATTCGTCTGGCTCAGGGCTTCGCCTACTTGGTCGCGATCATGGACTGGTACAGCCGCAAGGTCTTGAGTTGGCGGCTCAGCAACACCATGGATGCGACCTTCTGCGTTGACTGCCTCGAGGAGGCCCTGCAGCTGTACGGGTCACCGGAGGTCTTCAACAGTGACCAGGGCTCGCAGTTCACGGCTGAGTCGTTCACTGGCGTGCTCAAGCGAGAGGGAGTCACTATCAGCATGGATGGCCGCGGAAGGGCCTTTGACAACATCTTCGTCGAGCGGCTCTGGCGGACGGTGAAATATGAAGACGTCTACCTCAAGGGGTACGCCAACCTCAAGGAAGTCACGCTTGGACTGATGGACTACTTCGCGTTCTACAACGGCGAACGCCCCCACGCGGCTCTGGCGAACGAGACACCGGATACGGTCTACCGGAACCGGCAGGGCGGAGGCGCACTGATCGTGGATAAGTACGGCCCGTCGACCGTGACGCCACCCAGTGAAACCGCAGTACCAGGGCAGCGCTGTTCCGCTGCGAGCGACCCCCAAGCTATTGCTTAAACTCGTGCTCTTTCTGTCTTGACGATGGGGTCCACTTTA
>NZ_AGBG01000072.1:0-1363 GCF_000225005.1 Ectothiorhodospira sp. PHS-1
TTGGCCTCGGCCTGGGCCAGCAGCTCGGAGAGATCGCCGGCGATGGCGCCCAGGCGCAGGCTGCGGTAGCGCCCGGCGGTCAGCTCAAGCTGCCCCATGGGTCACCTCCTGTTGGCCGCTGGAGCGGCCAAGTCGGGCGTACTGACTCAGGTCTGGGGGCGATGTGCTTGAGCCAGCCGGCACCTCGTCGTCTCGATCCCGCCCCCGCGCCTTGGCCAGCCGGGCCGCCGCCAAGCGTTCCTTGAGGCCGCCGGCGGTCAGGCACTCCCGGGTGACCCAGTCGGCGATCAACACCAGATCCAGCTCTGGCTCCCCCTCCAGCAGCTTCCTGGCGCCCCGTAGCTGGTCCTTGTAGTGGCGCGGCATGCTCTCGCGCAGGCGGTCACAGAGTTGCCGCCCCAATGGCTCGCCGAGGCTCCGGACGATGGCCTGCTCCAGGTCCGCCTCCTGTTGGCGGCGATCGCGGTAGTGGCTCTCGTTGCGCGAGGTGTGCCCCTTGCCCAGGTGCAGGGCGTGGGAAGCGATCTCGTCGCCGCTCTCCAGATCGTGAACCACCAGCCGGTCACCCACTTCACGGACCCCAACACGACCCTGTTGGAAGGCCATCGGTACCGAGTACTTGTTGGCCTTCCACGCGATCAGACCAGTCTTGTCGACCCGACGCGGGGACAAGCCGTCAGTCTCGCGGCCCACGCAGGCCGGGGTCAGGTAGGGGCGCAGATGGCGTTGCTCCTCGGCCTCGAAGTGACCCCTCGGCTGCTGGCCGGTGGTGCCATGGGTACGCATGTTGGCGACCTCGTCGAGCCACTGCTGCACATGGGCCCGCAACGCGGCCTCGTCACGAAACGTCTCGCCATAGAAGGCATCCCGCTTGACATACTTCACCCCGGCCTCAACCTTGCCCTTGCTCTCCGGGTCGTAGCCGCAACAGGCATGGATCCGGAAGCCGGCGGTGGTGGCGTACTCATGGAAACGCCGGTTCACCTCCAACTCGCGGAACTGCTCGCTGATCACCACCATCTTGGTCTGGTCGTAGACGCACTCCTCGGGCAGACCACCGAAGTAGCGAAAGGCCTCGTCGTGCAGGCGGATGAAGGTGGTCGTGTCGAGCGGCGCCAGACTGACGCCCACATAGGTCAGACGCGAGTAAGAGAGCACGAACACCACAAAGTACAGGGGGCGCCGTTCGCCGCCGATCATGACGTCGCGCAGCTCGCCCGGGTCCACCTGACACTGCACCCCAGGCACCATGTCCAGCACCGGCTCGTAGTAGCGCCGCTGCCGACTGGCCACGGTGCTCTTCACCTGCTGGACGTAGCGCCGCAGGGTGCGTTCCGAGACCGCTAACTCGCCGATCTTCTCG
>NZ_AGBG01000070.1:0-1678 GCF_000225005.1 Ectothiorhodospira sp. PHS-1
TCGGCGGCTGTCAATGAAGTTGTCGCCTGAGAGCACATCGTTATGCAGCCATTTTCAGTGGCTGATCTTGAGCAACGCGCTCAGGATTCATGGTAACGGTATCGACATGCGACCAGTTACGAGTCTTTCCACTCCAGCGCTCCGGGCGAAGCTGTCGGGCTCTTTGGAATTGTTGATGACGGCGTACCAGGATCGCTTTGTCCTCACCGCGGTGACGCTCAGCGGGCGTGACAAAGCGGATGGCGCTGTGGCGGTGTTCGTGGTTGTACCAGCGGACGAAGCCATGCACCCACTCACGGGCCTTGTCGAGCGATTCCAGACCTTTGGCCGGATAGCCAGGGACGTACTTGCAGGTACGGAACAAGGCTTCAGCGTAGGCATTGTCGTTGCTCACCCGTGGCCGACTGAAGGAGGGGTCGATATTCATGTCCCGCAACTTCTCCATCAGCGTGGCGGCCTTGAAGGGGCTACCATTATCCGCGTGCAATACCAGAGGCTTTCGCACGATGTTCTCGGCCAACACGGCCCGCTGAATGACTTGCATGGCGTTGTCCGCCGATTCAGACGGAAAGACCTCCCAGCCCACGACCTTGCGGCTGAAGACGTCCAGGATCATGATCAGGTAGTAGAACGTCCCCCGGGCCGGGCCCGGCAGCCAGGTGCAGTCCCAAGCCCAAAGTTGATTGGGCGCATGGGCCTGATGCGTGGTCGGGGGCTTGCTGCGGCGGGGGGCCTTGGCACGTCCCCGGTGAGCCACCTGGCCGTGACGGCGCAGCACCCGGTAGATCGTGGACACCGAAGCCAGATAGCGATCTTCCTCGTCCAGCAGGCGCACCAGGATCTGATCTGGAGGCAGGGACGCGTACTCGGGCCGATTGCATACGTCCAAGATCGCTTGCTCTTCCTCAGGACTCAGGGCATTGGCCGGCCTTGGCCGATCCGCGAAAGGGCGGCGATCCTCCCCCAGGTTTTCCTGCCCGGTCCAGCGCTGATAGGTGCGGGCACAGATACCGGCCACCTCGCAGGCGGGTGTCAGCCTTGCCCCCTTGGCCCGGGCCTGATCGATCAGCTCAACGGTTTTGCGGCGATCTGCGGTGCTGATCATTTTTCCTCGTCCCCCCAGATCGCGGCGGCCTTTTTTGACAGTGTCAGCAACGCCGCTGTCTCCGCCAACGCGGCCTCCTTGCGTCTGAGTTCCCGTTCCAGCTCACGAATACGTGCTTTGTGGCCCTTGAGTTCCTGGGCTTCACGGCGGCGATCCTGGCTCGCCAGGCCGGCTGCCTGTTCACAGTCGTGGCGCCACACCTGTAACTGCTCCGGATACAAACCCCGGGAACGGCAATACTCCGCCACCTCCTGGGCGTTCATCCCGGCCGTCTCCACCACTGCGGAGAACTTGTCCTTGGATGACCAGGCTTCAGTGCCGGCCCCTGTGGCCTGGGGAAGACAGCGGCCTTGTTCTCGGGCCTCCTTGCGCCACTTGTACACCGTGGCAATGGAAACCCCTTCCTGCTCCGCCACCTCCCGGGGCGAGAGGTTGTACGGGGGCAATAGCTTGGCTACTGCGGCTTCTCTGCGTTCGTCAGGATATCGTGGCATCTTGGGCGCTCCTCTCTCGCCCCCAGAGTGTTTTAAATACTCTATCAAACCAGACGACACTTATCCTGACAGGGGGGGG
>NZ_AGBG01000069.1:0-1743 GCF_000225005.1 Ectothiorhodospira sp. PHS-1
TGTCCACCGCAAGGTGGAATCTGAAGGAAGCCTGCGGCAAACCGCCGAGCCGAGGAACACGAATCTCATACGAGGCGGGTTGCGTGGAGTGAGTGTGCTGAAGAACACAAAGCTCATCCCAACACGGCAGCGCAGCACGTATATGAGGCGGCTACATGGCGGGAAAGACGTGCGTCTTACCCCGGGAGATCCCTTATGACCGTTGGAGCCAAACCAACTGCACAGCGGGAGGAGCGGCAAGGGCATGAGGGAAGTCAGCAGCGGCCATAGTAGGTGGCGACATCCCACCGAAGGGCCAAAGGCAAGTGAAAGGTTTCTCTGTGATCTCTGACCAACGCGATGATAACCGACCGCAGTTGACTGGCAGCGGCAGACTGATTACAGACTGGAGACCTTGCGAACCCCGCTACCCGATCTCCATGGATGATGTGCTGAACAGCGCCAACATGGCGGATGCATGGAACCGGGTGCGGAGCAACAAAGGGGCCGCCGGCCCCGATGGACACACCATTGAAGAGACCGGGCACCTACTGAAGACATCCTGGCCGGAGATCAAAGAATCACTCCAGTCAGGTTCCTATCAGCCAGGGCCGGTCAGGACGGTCCACATCCCGAAAGGGAACGGGAAATCCCGTATGCTGGGAATTCCCAACGTGGTTGACCGTCTGATCCAGCAAGCCATCCATCAAGTGCTCAGTCCGCACTATGAGAAGGACTTCTCCGCCGCAAGCTATGGCTTCAGGCCGGGCCGGAATGCCTGGCAGGCAATTGAGCAGGCCCATGACTACGTCAAACAGGGCTACACCACCGTGGTCGACATCGACCTGGAGAAGTTCTTTGATCAGGTCAACCACGACATCCTGATGGCCAGGTTGGCGAGGCGCATTCAGGACAAGCGTTTGCTGGGCCTGATTCGCCGCTACCTCCAATCGGGAATGATGATGGA
The DNA here is from genome assembly GCF_000225005.1 of Ectothiorhodospira sp. PHS-1. Classification (NCBI taxonomy): domain Bacteria; kingdom Pseudomonadati; phylum Pseudomonadota; class Gammaproteobacteria; order Chromatiales; family Ectothiorhodospiraceae; genus Ectothiorhodospira; species Ectothiorhodospira sp. PHS-1. Next base: position 947 of record NZ_AGBG01000069.1, read on the forward strand.
TGGTCTCGTCAGCCAACGCGCGAAAGGCACCCCTCAGGGATCTCCTCTGAGCCCCTTACTCAGCAACATCCTGCTCGACGAACTCGACAAGGAACTGGAAGCCAGAGGCCATCGGTTCTGCCGATATGCCGACGACTGTCAGGTCTACGTCAAAAGTCCTCGGGCGGGCCACCGAGTTAAGGAAAGCATGACAGCCTTTCTGGAGACACGACTGAAGCTCCCAGTAAACAGGAGCAAGAGTCGCGTCGTGGCCGCTTCAAGAAGCAGCTTTCTGGGCTATGGCTTCCTTGGGATGGCCAGCCCCCGGATCCGCTGCAGCACGGAGACGGTCAAGCGCTTCAAAAGACGGGTCAGGCAATTGACCCGCGGGCATGACCGAGAAGCAATCGGGGTCAAACTGGCCCGCCTCGACAGATACATTCGGGGCTGGGCCAGCTACTTCCGGCTGGCAAAGACGCACCGGTTGTTTGCGGACCTCGACGGCTGGATCCGAAGCCGTTTACGGATGTGCCTGATGAAACAGTGGTTCAAACCGCGAACCCGGGTGAGAAAGATGATCGAACTCGGTTTGCCGGTGGACGAAGCCCGAGGCTACAGCCAACACAAGCGCTGGTGGTTCTTGGCCCAACTCCACCACACGCGGTTTCTGATGAATAACCACTGGTGGCGCGACCAAGGCTTCCGGGGTGTGAATTTCTACATGAACCGGTTCGCCAACACTTGACCAACCGCCGTGGTACGGATCCGTATGCCCGGTGGTGTGGGCGGACGGGGGCTAGCCCCCCTCCGACCCGATA
>NZ_AGBG01000068.1:0-2025 GCF_000225005.1 Ectothiorhodospira sp. PHS-1
CCGCCGGGTGGCCGCGGGTGATTGCTCACCCGCGGCTCCCACAGATCCGGACTTGCCCAATTAAGGCATCCGGCTCCTCAGTCCAACATTCGCTACGTGACATAGATACTGTGTACCACCCGCACGGGCGGGAGAGGATAGCGCTTGAGCAGACGGTTGAAGGTCGACCAGTCAAGGCGCGTCGCATGGGAGCGACGGTTGAGCCACTTGTGCCAGCTTCGGTAGACCGCGAAGCGGAATCGCGACAGCGCTCGCGCGTTGCCGGTGATTCCATAGTAGGCGTCGTGGCCCCTGAGCTTGCGACTCAGCGCCCGCTGTTGTTCCGCCAGTGGCAGGTGGCGATTGAAGCGACACCACTGCCCGATCTGCCGCATGGCACGGCGGAACCGATCTCTGGCCGTCTTGCGTTGCACGACCCAGCGCCCCTTCCTGGAGCGTCCCCAGTAGTGAGTGAAGCCGAGCAGGTCGAAGCTGCGATCCCGTTGGGTGCCGCAGCCCTGACCGGTACTTGAGGGGCGACGGAAGTCCAGTAGTCGGGTTTTCTCCGGGTGAAGCGTGAGCCCGTAGCGTTGGAACCGCATGGGAAGCACCTCCATCACCCGTCGCGCGTCGTCTTCCCGCTCGAAGGCCAGCACTGCGTCATCGGCAAAGCGGACCATGAAGGCCCGCCCCCGCAGACGTGGTTTGACCTCCCGCTCGAACCAAAGATCGAGCACTTCGTGCAGGTAGATATTCGACAGCAACGGACTGATGACTCCACCTTGCGGGCTGCCCCGCTCGGGTCGACTGAGAACCCCGTCGTCCATAACCCCGGCTTGCATCCACTTGCCCAGCGTGCGGCGAACCACGCCGTCACGTACCCGTTGGTCAAGAAAGGCGTTGAGATGGCTACGTTCCATGGTGTCGAAGAACGACCGGATATCGAGGTCGATCACCCAGCCTCCACCGATGTCCATCAGCCCCTGCCAGAGCGATTCAACCGCCTGGTGGGCACTGCGGCCCGGTCGGAAGCCGTACGAGCAGTCCAGAAAGTCCTGCTCGTACACCGGTTCCAGCACCATAAGCACCGCCCGTTGGAGTATCTTGTCCTCCAGGGTGGGGATGCCGATGGGGCGGGTCTTGTCCTTCGTTCCCGCCTTGGGAATATGCACGCGCCGCACCGGTGGCGCACGGTAGCGGCCGCTCTTGAACCGTTCGAGCAAATCGCTCAGGTTCTCGTGCAGTCTCTGCTCGTACGCCTCGGCGGTCACGCCGTCCACACCCACCGCGCCGTCCTTGCGCGTGCGACGATACGCTTCTTCCAGCCACCCCAGATCAATGTGGTGTGCCAGCGTCAGCAGTACCCTCTCCGGTGCCTTTCTCGCCAATTCCGCGATCGCCTGCTGTCGCGTTGAGATGGTCTCGCGATCCAATGCTCGCGTCATCTGTCCCTCCAGACGTGTATTTAGACCGATCGGCCGCTTCCCTCAGATGGGTCCTCTCGGGTGAGTTCCCCATCGTCGTCAGTACTATCAGCCGACTCCGATTGCTGACCCGCCATCCCACCGCGCTTCGTTGCCTTCGCTTGGTGGTACTTTGCGTTGTGCCGTCTTCGCGCCCACCCGTCCGGCACCCATCAGGTGGTCGATGCTGGACCATTTGTAGCGCGGCGCCCGCGCCGCCTGTCTCGCAAAGAGCGAATCAGCCCTCCCAGGTTCCTGGGTGACCCTTGCGTACATGCCCTGCTCTCAGACCCCGGCGGGGAGCGCAGACCCGACCCTCTCGGTCTGCACTCTGTTGCCTTCCGCACACCAGAGTACGTCGGCCCCGCGATTCGGGAATTTCGAGGTTCAATCACACGGCCTGCACACCCCCTGTTTACGCTTCGCAGACCAGGTCGCCCATGGCCCACGCAAAACTCGGTTCCGGTGGCGGGTCTGCCTTGCCGGTTCGGGACTTTCACCCGTCGGGTCACAATGAAAGGTTTCAGGACGCCCCATCCTTCGACGTTTCTTCCTCCTTTCCCAGGCTTTGCCTGGCGCAACT
>NZ_AGBG01000067.1:0-2332 GCF_000225005.1 Ectothiorhodospira sp. PHS-1
TGCGGAACTGGTCGTTGGTGAGTGTGAATCGGTCATGAACGCCTTTTTTGCGGAACTTCGGATACCTGGCCCGACCGGCAAAGAAGTGCTTGAAGGCTTCACCCAATTGGATGATCGCCATCTGCGGTGCCGTTTTGGTGACCTCCAGCATCCATGGAAACTGCTCGCGCTTGATGGCGTTCAACTGGCGACGAAGCCCCGCCTGAGAGGGCTTGGGCAGGCTGTTGTCCTGCTTCCACGCCGCGTACTGGCACTGCCATTCGGCCAACGCCCAGTTGTAGGCGAAACGGGCCGTGCCTGCCGCGCGGGCAAAATAGGTCGCCTGCCTGTTGTTGGGCGCAAGCGCAATCTTGTGGGCACGGATCATGTCGCGTCCTCCACGGCCTTCTTCACGCCGTCCAGCAGCTTCTGGTTCTTGCGCGAGCGGCTGCCGTAGAGTCGGGCGCTGAACACGGTGATGATCTCCAGCACATCCTTCGCCAGGTCCTCTTCAAAGGTCGCATCTTCACCCTGGTTGAGAATCACCACCTCGACCTCCCGGGCTTCGCAGATGGCAAAGACCAACTCGGCCCCGAAGCGCAAAAGCCGATCCTTATGGGTGATCACCAGTCGCCCGACTTCCCCATCGATGATGGCGTCAAGCAGTCGCTTCAAACCTTTCTTGTGATAGTTCATCCCTGAACCAAGGTCGGAAATCAACTCGAACGTCCATCCCTGCTGAGCGCAGTAAAGTTCCAGCACCTGTTTCTGCCGCTCCAGATCCTCCTTCTGATCATGGCTGGATACGCGAGCATAGGCCACGGTGCGCCGCCCTGTGTCTTCCTCGGCCCGGAACATCTCGGGCCGGAGTTTCGCCAGATCGTAACGGCGATGGCCGCCCGCTGTGTGCTCAGGCACCAATCGACCCGATGCCTCCCAGCGACGCAGTGTCGTAATGGACACGCCCAGCGCCTTGGCGGCCTCACCGATGCTTACCAATCTTTTCATGTTGGAAAGTATCGATAATTTATGGATAGATTTCAAGTGAACTGCTCAAGCCCCCCGGCCGTGGGGAGGCTCAATGGTAGTGATAACGGCAGGCAATCACGACCAATGCCTGAGCATCCACGCAGTAAACCAGCCGGTGGGTGTCGTCGATGCGGCGCGACCAGAAGCCTGAGAGGTTTTCTTTCAAGGGCTCGGGTTTGCCGATGCCCTCGAAGGGATGGCGCAGGCAGTCCTTGATCAGGGCGTTGATGCGCTTGAGGGTCTTGCGGTCTTGGCCTTGCCAATATTCGTAGTCCTCCCAAGCGGCCAGGGTCCAGGTGAGTTTGAGCAGTTTGTCTTCAATCGGCATCGACCAAGCCCTGCTGCTTCACCTGTCCCTGGCGGTACTGCTCAATGGAGCGGGCCAGGTGCGCCGCATTGGCAGGCGACTTCAGCAGATGGACGGTCTCCATCAGGCCGTTGAAGGTGTCCAGAGACATCACCACCGCATCGGGCGCATCCCGGCGCGCAATGACCGTGTAGTCAGCATCGTCGATGACCTGGTCGATCACGTTTTTGAGGCTGTTTCGCGCCTCAGAGAAATTCACCACACGCATGACGATGGCCTCTTTGAGTTGTGCTATTTGCTGTACAAGTCTAAGGCATTGTGTGCGTGCTTGCAACGCAGGTACATTGAGGTAAGGTTTCATGCAGCTTGATGAGCTGATTGCCAAGGTACGTCGCCTGCCGGCCTTTCGCCAGCAGGAGGTTATGGATTTCGTGTCTTTCCTGGAAGAGCGCTACGGTGAAGCGGAACACGACCAGCAGGCCGATTGGTCGGAGGCGCAGTTCTGCTCCCTGAGCGTTGAGCAAGCCATGCGTGGACTGGAGGACGAGCCTGACCTCTACTCCGAGGATGATCTCAAGGAGCGCTGGCAATGAGGCGTGCCGGGCAGATTGCCTTGATGCCGTTTCCCTACACCGATCTCACCCACAGCAAGAAGCGACCTGTGCTGTTGTTGCGTCGGCTCGATCACCATGATGCGCGAGAAGCCCCCGGCTTTAGTTACATATAGCAGGTAAAAGTGTGTAATTCTGCCGATTTTGAATGGCGGCATACACCCTGGTGAGATTCTGTGGACATGGGTTGGTAGAGTAAATCGTGTAAATCATGCAATCCCAAAAGCCACCAGATTCACGGAGCGTCACAATGTACGCATGTACGGCTGGGTGGTCACCTTCACAATGACGGGCTTTTACATACCTATTTACATGCTGTGTAAAACACGAGAAGCCGCAAAAATCAACGTGTGACAGTGGCTTGACCCACTCACTCACCCAGTTACACACTTTTTGCTACAAAGAA
>NZ_AGBG01000066.1:0-2710 GCF_000225005.1 Ectothiorhodospira sp. PHS-1
CCGTGTTTGCCGCCGGGATCCCTGCATGAATTCGTGGGGATACTCCAGCGGTGGCATGTCCCTGGAAGAACTTATCGTGCCCTTTGTGAAAGTGAGTTACGTCAATTGAAAACGACCAATCCGCCTGCCCCCAGAATCGGCTTCGACCGCTACATAGCGCTGGAGTGGGCATCAGCAGCTTTACGGGTACGCGCCGGCCTGGCTGAACCCGATGACTTGAATGCTCTGCTGGATGAGGCGGGGCTCGGCGTGGCGGCGCGCAAGAAGACGCGCACCGTACTGAATCGCCTATGGCTCGAACCGCGACCTGAGCTGGCCAGCTTCGCTGAACGCGGTATCGCCATTTACAAAGCCAACCCTGGCGTTCCAACCACTGCCCTGACCTGGGGAATGGCAATCGCCAGTTACCCATTCTTCGGCAAGGTCGCTGAACTGGTGGGTCGCTTGTCCGCACTCCAGGGAGACTGCGCCTCGACAGAAGTCCATCGCCGCATGAGCGAAGTTTATGGTGAGCGGGAAGGCACCTACCGCATGACCAACATGGTCCTGCAGTCACAAGCCAGCTGGGGTGCTATCGAGCGCGTGGAAAAAGGCAAGCGCCTGGTCCGCCTGAAACCTCGGGTGCTCAATGATGCCGAGACCATCGCCTGGCTGATTGAGGCTGCCTTGCGCTACGGTGGTAAATCGGTATCTGTGCCCGCCCTGTCGTCCCTGGCCGTGCTCTACCCATTTGTTCTCGATCAACCGCTGGGCTACCTCGCCTCACAAAGCCCGAACCTGACGCTCCACGCCCAAAGCCCTGGCAGCCAGGTGGTCGGCTTGCGGACAGAAGACTAAGACTGGACTCAGGCCTGATAAACACACAAAAGGAGCTGATGATATGAGTGCCGGAGAGGACGAAAACCTACCGACCCAGGAGAACGGGCAACCTGAACCGTTCTTCATAACCGAAGACGTTGAAGCAGAGCTTGTCGCCGCAGGCTATGAGTTTGAGCCACCAAACCATGTGCGCACGACCTGCCTGAGCCAGGATACCGGTTCTTCGACGCAGTAGCCTGTGATCCAACCACGCACCCAACTGTCAAGGAATCCTTGTCAGTTGGATCTGAGCATACCGAGGGCAGTAGTCAAGGAATCCTTGACTACTCAAATGGCCACCAGCGAAGCGCGGCTGACTGTACTGAAAGCAGGTGAAATCGGTACAGTAGCAGTACACACACCCGTTCTGGCCATCTTCGCAAAATTACGCTAACCTACTGTCACGTAAATACTTTTAGCTTATCTGGCTTACGGTAGATTACCCCTGATTTTGCTGGGCTTGCAGCGTTGCGTGCAAACTCATAATCCCTTGGTCGTCGGTTCGAGTCCGACCGGGCCCACCAATCAATCCATCCACCACGTTGGTTTGACATCATGAGACATCAGCCGGCTGGGTGCCGATGGTCACACGCGGCGGTTCAAACTCGATGTCCGCAACGTCTGGCATGCCCAGAGTGTTGTTTCCCGCCCCTAATCGCTGACCACCGCCCGATTCGAAGCGAATTATTCCCCCGGTGAGGGAGTCGGTGCGGTGGCGGAGTGTGGAAGGGGTCTGTGGGGAGATGCCCGGATTGATTCACCGGGACTGGTAGACCGGGACGTGCCCGGGCATGATTTGAGGCCAACCCATAAAAGTGGCCCGCCACGGTAGCCGCCGTGCGGGCCGGTGGCCGGTGTGCTATTGCGCCTGAGAACGCCTTTGACCGGCGAACAATACGTTACCGAGCAAGGCTGGTTGAAGGCAAGCCTGACGTGTTGTCCGCTGCATCCCGCCGGGGGCTGTGGCTTTGCCCGCCACGGCAGCTATCCGCGCAAGCGGCCCTTGGGGGCGCGGATCGCCCGCTGGTACTGCCCGTTGGGGCATCGCACGTTTTCCCTGATACCTGATTGTCTGGCGGCCCGCTGGTCGGGGACGTTGCAGACGGTAGAGGTGGCGGTGATGACCGCGGAGACCGCGCCCAGTCTGGTGGCGGCCGCCAGGATCCTGCGTCCCGACATCGAGGAGGCGGGGGCGGTGCGCTGGGTACGCCGCCGCAAGGATGCGGTAGGCGATGGCTTGCACCGCCTCAGGGGGTTGCTGCCCGAACTCCTCGCTGACTGCGCCCTCACCGTGACCGCCTGCCAGATCGCATTGGGCCTGACGCCCTTGCTGCCCGCCCTGCGTGAGATTGCCGCGCCCTGGCTTGTTCAGTTGCCGCCGCCACTCGGTTTTTCCCACCGCCGCGGTGGCGGTGGGTCCACCTCCCCGTCGCGCCAACACTCAATGGGCCCTGACCCGCCCGGCAGCGGGGCGTAGCGTCGTGGAGCGACCATTTGGGTCGTTTGCCCCGGAGACGCTGCCATGCCCGATCCCTCCCATGACCTGCGCCACGAGATCGCCCTGTTCCGTTTCGGGCTGATCGCCGACCTGGTGCGCCGGCCGCCCGGCGCGCCCGGGCTCTACACCCAGCTCCATGCCATTGCCGCCCGCTCCCATCCGATCCCCGGCAGTGATCGCACCCATGTGGCCGCCGAGACCTTGCGGGACTGGATCAAGAAGTATCGCCAGGGGGGCTTTGACGCCCTGCTGCCCAGGTCACGCCAGGATCGCGGCCAGCCCCGGCGTCTACCCGCGGCCGTGACGGAGGCCCTGATCGCCTTGAAGGAGGCGCATCCTTGCTGGTCCGTGCGT
>NZ_AGBG01000065.1:0-3272 GCF_000225005.1 Ectothiorhodospira sp. PHS-1
CCCCCAACCTGAAGCCCTGGCAATACCTCCAGGTCATCGATGCTATACAGATTCTGTATAAGTTGGCACACACGGAATGGAGTGAAACGTTCGACTGGGACTACTGGCGCGCTTCGGCCAAGGCGCTGGAACCACAGCACGCGACACTGGCCCGGGAATATGCGCCTCTCACATCGGCGGAGTTTGCCCAACATGTGGGCGACAAACGCTTTGCGCCGCTGATACTTTCCCATCAGCCTGTATTTGAAAAGCTGATTGCGGTGATGCGAACCCGCAACATGTCCATCAGGACGGAAAAATCCTATATGGGCTGGATCTGCAGATTCATCCACCATTACGATGGCCAGGCCCCCACCAGTCTGGGGGCTGCACAGGTGGCTGATTTCCTCCAGTATCTTGCAGTCACGCGCAATGTCGCCGTCAGCACTCAGAACCAAGCCTTGAACGCGCTGGTCTTTCTGTTCAATAAAGTGCTTGAACAACCCCTTGGCGATATTGGCCTCTTTTCCAGGGCCAAACGCCCCAGGCGATTGCCCACGGTGCTCTCCAGGGATGAAGTGCGGCGCATGCTTGGCGAACTGGCGGGGGTTCCTTGGCTGGTCGCTTCTCTGCTCTACGGAACTGGCATGAGACTGATGGAATGTCTGCGGCTTCGCGTACAGGACGTGGAATTTGACCGGGGATTGATCGTGGTGAGATGTGGCAAGGGGAACAAGGACCGGATCGTGCCCTTGCCGGAATCGCTGGTTGGCCCATTGAACGAGCACCTGGAAACCGTGCGTGCCCTGCATGCCAGGGATCTTGAACAGGGACTGGGGGAAACGCTCCTGCCTGACGCGCTGGCGCGGAAGTATCCCAACGCACCTCGCGAATGGCGCTGGCAGTTTGTGTTTCCCAGCGGCCGCCTTTCGGTAGACCCGCGCTCGGGTAAACCCCGGCGCCACCACCTGCACGAAACCGCTGTGCAGAAGTCCGTCAAGGGAGCCGCTAGGAAGGCGGGCATTCACAAGAAAGCCAGTTGCCACACCTTGCGGCACAGTTTCGCGACCCATTTGCTGGAGCAGGGTTATGACATCAGGACCGTTCAGGAACTGCTGGGGCACAGCGATGTGTCCACCACCCAGATTTACACCCACGTGTTGAACCGTGGAGGCCTTGCCGTGAGAAGCCCTCTGGATACCAGAGACCACCCCCCATGCCCGATGTAGCAGGGCCAGCGGGGTATTCCCAAGACATCTAAACTCTCCTGCTGTCCACCCTTCAGGCTGCTCGGGCTCCCTGTATTCCATGTCCTATGCACGCTTGGTGTTCGTGGGTCACAGATTAGCTGATTTTGTGACGCGTTTCAGGTTTCAGGAATGCGCGTATCGGCGCGTGCCCCACGATGTGCGCCCCAGGTAGGACGAGGAAGAGCCTCAGAGCGTAATCCCTTCAGGTATGCCAGCCCCCTACTCCCCCCCCACCCTCTCAAACATCCCCAAATAAGCTTGCCGTGCCATCACCGGCAACCCCGCCACCGCCAGCAGATCCTCCAGATGCTCCGGGGTGCTGATGCCCGCCAGGCTTGTTCCCACCCCAGGCGTCGATCGATTGAACTGCAGCGCCCTCTGGGCAGGATTGGGCAGATCCGCCAAAGCACGCGCAACCGTGTCCACGGACTGCGTGGCCAGATGCCCCTTGAGCAGGGAGTGGGAGGCCATCACATAAAGCTGGAGTTGGTGGGCGGCCTGGATAGGTGAGGCCACGTTGCCCTGGCCGGTGGCGGTGTTGAAGCGGGTGAAGCCTTCCAGCATCACCTGGTTGAAGTGGTGTCGGGCCTGGGGGTTGCCGGTGACGGTGTGGGCGGCGCGTTCGGCCAGGCCCACGAGCGACGTGAGGGAGAGGAACAGGGGGGCGTCGGTCTCCACGCGGAAGCTCTCGAAGCTGGTGATGCCGTAGCGGCGGAGGCGGCCTTCCTGTACGGCGCGCTCCAGCATCTCGAATACGAGCTCCAGCCGCTGCAGGGTGGCCTCCTTGCCGCACTCGGTGATATGCACCTCGGGCTGGTCCACCAGGAAGGCGTCCAGGGTGTCCACGCCCATGAGGTGGCGGGAGAGTTCCAGTTGGTAATTCAGGTACTCGGGGGTGAGCAGGTGGGCGCCCTTGGCCAGTTGCTCGCGGCTGCCCAGCAGAAACAGAACAACCTGGCGACCATGATCCGGGCCGCCAGGGACCGGAATGTCCAGATCGTACTGGTGGCCGTGCCCACCCCCACCCTGATTCGACTACGAAATGCCGTCACCTGAAGCCCTGGCCCGGGAATTTGGAATTCCTCTGGAAAATCACGCGCTCGCCCATATACTGTCACGGGACGAACTGAAGGCCGACCCCATTCATCCCAATGAGGATGGCTACCGGATACTGGACGAATCCATCCTGCAGATCTTGATCAGCACCGGAGGTCTGTGAAAGATCCCGATAGGGTTTTCAACACTTTGTGAGCCGCCGCCGCGGCCTTCAGGGCTTGATTCGATTAATGACCAACAAGAAGACCCTGCTCCTGTGTGGTGCCATGATCCTGCCCCAGGGGCTACAGGCGGAACCTCACAGCTTCTCGGAGCAGGATTTTTTCCTCGACCTGCCTGTGGCGCTCACGGCAACGCGGCTCCAGCAGCCCCAGATCGAGGCCCCGGCCTCGATCACCATTATTGACAGGGACTGGCTGGAGCACAGCGATGCCCGGCATATTGCCGATGTTCTGAGCATGGTGCCCGGCTTTCTGGTCAGCCATCACGACGGCAATCGACGCATCGTCAGTTATCACGGCCTGGGAGGCATGTTCGTTCGCCAGCTGCAGGTCCTGGTGGATGGCCGCTCCATCTACAGCCCCACCAACGGAGGCGCACAGTGGGGCGACCTGGCGCTGTCCCTGGATGACGTCGAACGCATCGAGATCATTCGCGGCCCCAACTCGGCCGCCTATGGCTCCAACTCCTTCTTTGCCATCATCAACATCCTGACCCGCCATGCCGCCGATACGCCCGGGACGCAGGTCCGGACCCGGATCGGCACCCACGGTGTCCGTGATGCCTCCCTGCGCCAGGGAGGCAGTCTGGGGGAGAGACAGCATTACCGCCTGTCCTTGTCCCACGCGGAGGATGACGGCTTTCCCGGCAACCGCGACCAGTGGGAGCGCACGGCCCTGAACCTGCGCCTGGACCGGGAGTTGACGGGTTCCCGGTCACTGACGGTGAACACCGGTCTGACCCGCGTGGACAGGGGGCTGGAGGCCA
>NZ_AGBG01000064.1:0-3294 GCF_000225005.1 Ectothiorhodospira sp. PHS-1
AGCCTCTGATCGTCAAAGAACATATGAGGCTTGAGAACAGTAAGAATTCGCTCTTTCTTCATCCCGCCGAGAAAGAATGTTTCGTTTGAGCTTACACCCCAATTTTCAAGCGTCGTTATAACACGCTCATGAGCTGGAGCATTCCTGGCTGTTACAATTGCCGTTCTTAGAATACGATTATAATTCCTATCCTTTTCTTCCGCTCTATCTTCTAGTTTCTGCATAAAAGACAGCTTTCTGAATAAATCAGCCAGTGGCCCAGGATTGTGTGGTATATGCGACTTTTCTACTTCGTGCTGGTGAAAGGCCTCCAACTCACCATCTCGAAAGACCGTTTCAGATTCGTCATCTGCTATGACACCATCAAAGTCAAAGGCAATTCTCAGTTCACCATCTGTCAAGTCATCAACAACCTTGGTCGGCAGAACAGTACCAGCTGGGTAACCATAGTCAATTGCAGTTATGACATCTTCCTCGTTCGCTGATAGGAAGAGTGAAGCATTAAAGGCAGGTATGTAACCGTAGGGAGACTTACCTTCCATGAAAGCTGCCCTTGATATATCAAGGCCGTAATGTTCGATAGAACGAAAGACCCGCCTTCCTGTTGCAGCCGAGTTTCTTGACAACAAAACGACCTCAACAGGCTGCTCCTTTTCAAACTTTTTGTTGATCCCCAGAAAGCGCCTGATAAATGGAAACGCCACACCCATATCTAGAATAGTATCCAAGTGTTTCTCCTGGAACTCTTTGTACGCTTTCGGGCCAGATTCTCGGAAAACTCGATCCGACTCGCTCAAATCAAACAGTGCGCTTGATGAAACCGCAATTACTAGTTTTCTTTCTATCGGGTATGGCATGTTTCTGCCTTATTAGATCGAACGTTGCGCGTGAGCGGCGAGCGGAGGCGGCGCGAAGCGCCGACGTAGCGAGTCCGACTCGACGCGCTTGTTAGCGCCACTCATGACTTCGGGAAATTTGCCAAGCAGCATTTCCCTGATGGGTTTCTATACTCACATGCACATCCACGCTGCCGGGTTTCCTCCACCACAAACTCACGGATTCTTGGATCGTTCTTTGCTTCAGATTTGGTAACACCGAAGCAGTAACAAACTGGCGCCGCGTCGGAATCCTCTTTTACACCAATGAAAGTTCGGATTGACTGCTTTGTTAAAATCGAATCATCTTGTCCAAAATAGACTACATCGCAATCCGGGTCCGAGCAGAAGTAATACCCCTGATTTTTCTCCTTCCACAACCACGGTGACTTGATATGGTGCTTTATAGTGATCGGAGAAACCAGACCATATTCTTTTCCATTTGATGGGCATGCATGCTTCTTTGGATATGAATCGCTTGCATCCGGCTTGGCACAGCAGTCTGACATGAGTCGCTCCATTTTGCGCTAACGTATAAGCTAAGCGGCGCGGCTTTGCCGCGTCCGGTGGAGTGCGAAGCGCGGAACGAACTTGAGCGACTTGTTATGCTCCACTACCATTATAGGCAGAATACTTTTTCTACCCATGAATCATGCTCGAACGGTCCGTGAATCGACTTGAAGCAGCCACGACTTTCTTCGATGTTTCGATTGAGATCTGTAGCCACCCAATCTACTGTACAAATTACCTTATTCGTTTCGAGTATGACGCCCTTAATGATTCCTAAATGGAGTATGCGAATGCCAGTTTGGCCTTGGCCCTTCATTCTCTTTATCGCAATTCGGTCACCAGTTTGGATTTCCGAGGCTTTTTGATATTGGGCAGGCTGTTGTCCTTCAGTCCAGCCAAGCATCCAAATTCCCTGCTCAATAAATTTCTGATCTTGGTGATCAACTCCACCCCATGCTGCGCCTACTAACCAATATTTCGACATCTAAATCTCCGTTTTTGTGCATAACGTTTGCATTAACCGGCGCCGGCTTTGCCGGCGTCCGAGTTGAATGCATTGTTAGGCCATGGGGCGCTCAAAGGTTCCGAAACCATTGCTTGTCCACCGTGACCTTTTCTATCATTTCGGTTTTTACGCCGAGGCCAAACTCCTTGAGTTTTTCGGCGAGGTGCTCCCCATCAACCAAGTCGATCGGTGGCGCGCCGTCACGAGTTGCCTCTTTGATTGCCGCGGGAGTGAATGTTCCAGTAGTAATGAAAAGGCCCTTATCGGCCCGGCCCACCATTGCGCCTCTAAAGTCTCGAATCGCTCCCGCTGAGACTGATCCTTGGTACTTTTTGCACTGGAAAATTACGTGGAAACTCATGAACCCGTGGATTCTGGCGATCCCCTTACCATCGATACCGCCATCGCCGGTCCTGCCTGTCACCTCGACTTGGACAAATCCTGATTCTCTGAGCAAACGCTGAGTAAGACGTTCAAAAGCGTCCGGAGCAATCTCCTTAGTGAGCAGGTGGTAAAGGTCTTCTTGCCAGGAATCACTATCCACTCCACCTTCGTCCGTCAGCTCAATTGCATCTTCTCGATTGGTCTTCCGTAGTTTCTTTCGGGACGCCTCTTTATCGGCTTCCCGAACCTTTTTTACGACGTCTTTCGGGTTTACTTTTCGCTTCTCACGAGCGAGCGGCGTCAAAGCCCAAACACCACGAGTTGAGTTCTCCAGAAAGCCGTATTTTTTCAGATATGTACGAGCCCAAGCCATCCTGTACCCGATCTCTGTAAGGTTGCTCTTTTCGGGATTGTGAGGAACTGAGGCCAAGTCGTCGTCGATGTTCTGCATTTCGATGAGTTTCTCGTAAATCTCATCAATGGACCCTGATCCTCCGAGCTCGAACAATGCTTCGAGCAAAGGATTCATCAGGGCGTCGAATGTTGGCATCGAATCTGACATTTGTGTTCCTTTTATTGGCCTAACGTTCAAATTGAGGGGCGCGCTTTAGCGCGTCCCTCTCGAATGCAGTGTTAGGCGCGCTACTTGAGCAACTGATCAATCTCATGTTCTATGCTCGCGATGTGTTTATTAGCGGCCACGGTCATCTCTAAAAGCAGGTGCTTGAGCCTTGTCTCGTCGCGATCTTTGCTTTCCATATGATCGTAGTAAAGCTTGCGAACTTCTGGCGAAGCATGAACGCTAATGCTGGAGTATCCCCACGTTTTCGCAGGCAAATTTCCTTTTAAAACAGTGGGATAATGGAAGGTGGGGTGGACATGCACCGGCAAGATCGTGATTCTTAAGGTGACTAAGCCGAAAAAGAGCCACGAAAAAACCGATGCACGCCACGGACCTGATTCACGCAAACTTGGGGGTTGCTTGTCAATCCATTCACCGTACCCGCTTTATTAACCCGG
>NZ_AGBG01000063.1:0-3296 GCF_000225005.1 Ectothiorhodospira sp. PHS-1
GAAGTTATTTAAAAATTCGGGAAAACATCTAGGCGAGAGTAAATGTAGTTTAGTTCTCTCAAATGTCATGTCGCATGAGCAACTGCGAGTATAACTTCAGACTTTTTGGGGTTATATGGTCAAGCGGTTAAGCGCACACGGTGGATGCCTAGGCGGTAGGAGGCGATGAAGGACGTGGTAGTCTGCGATAAGCCTCGGGGAGCTGACAAACAAGCGTTGATCCGGGGATTTCCGAATGGGGAAACCCACCTCTTTTTAGAGGTATCTGTATCTGAATACATAGGGTGCAGAGGCGATACTCGGGGAACTGAAACATCTAAGTACCCGAAGGAAAAGAAATCAACCGAGATTCCGTCAGTAGTGGCGAGCGAAAGCGGAACAGCCCAAAAGTTGACTTGATTTTAGTGGAACGGTCTGGAAAGTCCGGCGATACAGGGTGATAGCCCCGTACACGAAAAGATCTTGTTGATGAAAAGTGAGTAGGGCGGGACACGTGAAATCCTGTCTGAACATGGGGGGACCATCCTCCAAGGCTAAATACTCCCTACCGACCGATAGTGAACCAGTACCGTGAGGGAAAGGCGAAAAGAACCCCGGAGAGGGGAGTGAAATAGAACCTGAAACCGTGTGCGTACAAGCAGTGGGAGCCCTTTATGGGTGACTGCGTACCTTTTGTATAATGGGTCAGCGACTTAACGTAAGTGGCAAGGTTAACCGTATAGGGGAGCCGTAGGGAAACCGAGTCTTAATAGGGCGCCATAGTCGCTTGCGTTAGACCCGAAACCGGGCGATCTATCCATGGCCAGGATGAAGGTGGGGTAATTCCTACTGGAGGTCCGAACCCACTAATGTTGAAAAATTAGGGGATGAGCTGTGGATAGGAGTGAAAGGCTAATCAAGCCCGGAGATAGCTGGTTCTCCTCGAAAGCTATTTAGGTAGCGCCTCATGTCTCACTCCTGGGGGTAGAGCACTGTTATGGCTAGGGGGTCATCCCGACTTACCAAACCATTGCAAACTCCGAATACCAGGAAGTGCAATCATGGGAGACACACGGCGGGAGCTAACTTCCGTCGTGGAGAGGGAAACAACCCAGACCGCCAGCTAAGGTCCCCAAATCATGGCTCAGTGGGAAACGATGTGGGAAGGCAGAAACAGCCAGGAGGTTGGCTTAGAAGCAGCCATCCTTTAAAGAAAGCGTAATAGCTCACTGGTCGAGTCGGCCTGCGCGGAAGATTCAACGGGGCTTAAGCCATGTACCGAAGCTGCGGACGCCACGAAAGTGGCGTGGTAGAGGAGCGTTCCGTAGGCCTGTGAAGGTGTGCTGTGAGGCATGCTGGAGGTATCGGAAGTGCGAATGCTGACATGAGTAACGATAAGATGGGTGAAAACCCCATCCGCCGAAAGCCCAAGGTTTCCTGCGCAACGTCAATCGGCGCAGGGTTAGTCGGCCCCTAAGGCGAGGCAGAAATGCGTAGTCGATGGGAAACAGGTTAATATTCCTGTACCGCACCATGTTGCGATGGGGGGACGGAGAAAGCTAGATCAGCCGGCAGTTGGTGTCCGGTTTAAGCGTGTAGGGAGTGCTTCCAGGCAAATCCGGAGGCACAATCCTGAGGCGTGATGACGAGCTCCCATGTGGAGCGAAGTGATTGATGCTCAGCTTCCAAGAAAAGCCTCTAAGCTTCAGACACGGTGTGACCGTACCCGAAACCGACACAGGTGGGCAGGGTGAGAATCCCAAGGCGCTTGAGAGAACCCAGGTGAAGGAACTAGGCAAAATGGTACCGTAACTTCGGGAGAAGGTACGCCTCTGGCGGTGAAGGGCCTTGCGCCCGTAGCTGCTGGGGGCCGCAGAGACCAGGCCGCTGCGACTGTTTATTAAAAACACAGCACTCTGCAAACACGAAAGTGGACGTATAGGGTGTGACGCCTGCCCGGTGCCGGAAGGTTAATTGATGGGGTCAGCCGCAAGGCGAAGCTCTTGATCGAAGCCCCGGTAAACGGCGGCCGTAACTATAACGGTCCTAAGGTAGCGAAATTCCTTGTCGGGTAAGTTCCGACCTGCACGAATGGCGTAACGATGGCGGCACTGTCTCCACCTGGGACTCAGTGAAATTGAAATCGCTGTGAAGATGCAGTGTACCCGCGGCTAGACGGAAAGACCCCGTGAACCTTTACTACAGCTTCACACTGAACTTTGAACCTGCTTGTGTAGGATAGGTGGGAGGCATTGAAACCGGAACGCCAGTTTCGGTGGAGCCGACCTTGAAATACCACCCTGGCATGTTTGGAGTTCTAACCTCGTCCTGTGATCCAGGACAGGGACCGTGTGTGGTGGGTAGTTTGACTGGGGCGGTCTCCTCCCAAAGAGTAACGGAGGAGCGCGAAGGTACCCTCAGCGCGGTCGGAAATCGCGCACTGAGTGCAAAGGCACAAGGGTGCTTGACTGCGAGACAGACACGTCGAGCAGGTGCGAAAGCAGGTCTTAGTGATCCGGTGGTTCTGAATGGAAGGGCCATCGCTCAACGGATAAAAGGTACTCCGGGGATAACAGGCTGATACCGCCCAAGAGTCCATATCGACGGCGGTGTTTGGCACCTCGATGTCGGCTCATCACATCCTGGGGCTGAAGCAGGTCCCAAGGGTATGGCTGTTCGCCATTTAAAGTGGTACGCGAGCTGGGTTTAGAACGTCGTGAGACAGTTCGGTCCCTATCTGCCGTGGGCGTCGGAGATTTGAGAGGGTCTGCTCCTAGTACGAGAGGACCGGAGTGGACGTACCTCTGGTGTTCCGGTTGTCACGCCAGTGGCATTGCCGGGTAGCTACGTACGGACGGGATAACCGCTGAAAGCATCTAAGCGGGAAGCCTTCCTCAAGATGAGATCTCCCTGGGCACTTGATGCCCCTCAAGGGTCGTCGAAGACTACGACGTTGATAGGCGGGATGTGGAAGCGCAGTAATGTGTGAAGCTAACCCGTACTAATTGCCCGTGAGGCTTGACCATATAACACCCAAGCAGTTTGAGGTGTGTAGTTGCAACGACATGACATGCCTGATGTTTTCCCGATTTTGCCGATGTTGAGTTGATCAGCATCAGCAGTCAGTTTTGCCTGGCGGCCATGGCGAACCGGAACCACCCGATCCCATCTCGAACTCGGAAGTGAAACGGTTCAGCGCCGATGATAGTGTGGGGCCTCCCCATGTGAAAGTAGGTCACTGCCAGGCACCTATTCCAAAACCCCGACCGGGAAACCGGTCGGGGTTTTTTCTTGCCCGGCATTCCACCTCCGTCTCA
>NZ_AGBG01000062.1:0-3519 GCF_000225005.1 Ectothiorhodospira sp. PHS-1
GCGCACGGACCAGCAAGGATGCGCCTCCTTCAAGGCGATCAGGGCCTCCGTCACGGCCGCGGGTAGACGCCGGGGCTGGCCGCGATCCTGGCGTGATCTGGGCAGCAGGGCGTCAAAGCCCCCCTGGCGATACTTCTTGATCCAGTCCCGCAAGGTCTCGGCGGCCACATGGGTGCGATCACTGCCGGGGATCGGATGGGAGCGGGCGGCAATGGCATGGAGCTGGGTGTAGAGCCCGGGCGCGCCGGGCGGCCGGCGCACCAGGTCGGCGATCAGCCCGAAACGGAACAGGGCGATCTCGTGGCGCAGGTCATGGGAGGGATCGGGCATGGCAGCGTCTCCGGGGCAAACGACCCAAATGGTCGCTCCACGACGCTACGCCCCGCTGCCGGGCGGGTCAGGGCCCATGGTGTGTGGGTCCAGTGATGGAGTGGACCCACCGCCACCGCGGCGGTGGGCAAAACCGAGTGGCGGCGGCAACTGATCAAGCCAGGGCGCGGCAATCTCACGCAGGGCGGGCAGCAGGGGCGTCAGGCCCAAGGCGATCTGGCAGGCGGTCACGGTGAGGACGCCATCAGTGAGCAGGTCGGGCAGCAGACCCCTGAGGCGGTGCAAGCCATCGCCTACCGCATCCTTGCGGCGGCGTACCCAACGCAGGGCACCCGCCTCCTCGATGTCGGGGCGCAGGACCCTGACGGCCGCCACCAGACTGGGCGCGGTCTCCGCGGTCATCACCGCCACCTCTACCGTCTGCAACGTCCCCGACCAGCGGGCCGCCAGACAATCGGGTATCAGGGAAAACGTGCGATGCCCCAACGGGCAGTACCAGCGGGCGATCCGCGCCCCCAAGGGCCGCTTGCGCGGATAGCTGCCGTGGCGGGCAAAGCCACAGCCCCCGGCGGGATGCAGCGGACAACACGTCAGGCTTGCCTTCAACCAGCCTTGCTCGGTAACGTATTGTTCGCCGGTCAAAGGCGTTCTCAGGCGCAATAGCACACCGGCCACCGGCCCGCACGGCGGCTACCGTGGCGGGCCACTTTTATGGGTTGGCCTCAAATCATGCCCGGGCACGCCCCGGTCTACCAGTCCCGGTGAATCAATCCGGGCATCTCTCCACAGACCCCTTCCACACTCCGCCACCGCACCGACTCCCTCACCGGGGGAATAATTCGCTTCGAATCGGGCGGTGGTCAGCGATTAGGGGCGGGAAACAACAGCAGGTCATCCACCTGCTTGCGAAAGATCCGGCGCAGGGTTGCCTGATCCAGCGACTCACTCAGCACGATGATGGAGGGCGGCATCTTGCGCTCCACATGGGCCCAGGCACGCACCTGGTCGACCAATGCAAAGGCCTGCGCCTCCGCATGACTGACATCCAGCACCAGGCAGTCCACTTCCAGGGCCTGGCCCGGCTTTTTCAGGGCTGCGGCGATGCTGGTTTCCAGAAAAACATCGATGTTGCGCCTTTGCAGTTCATATAGCGACTCATCCGACAGACCGGACTGCTGCTGCACCCACCACACCCGGAAGGGGGTGATCGGAGCCTGATCCTGAATCTGCAGCAAGCCGGCGTTCGGGTTTTCCTCGGAAGGGTGTGTGTTCCGTCCCAACATGCTGACTGCTCCTTTGCCGTGATGTAGCTACCCGCATGGACCGGAGGATATTCCGAACAAGATCATTCCCGAACCGGCCCTTAAGGATTTCCATGATAAAAGGATACAACCGCTCACTCGGCACAAGCACCCCTTTCCCCCGGCTTAAAGTCCATTTCGGATGCTTCGGCGAGGCACCCCCCCTCCCAGCCAGCGCTCCAGCAAACGCTTGAGTTCGTTGCGTGTATAGGGCTTGCTCAAATGATCATCCATGCCGGCCAGGGCAAGATTGCGGACGTCCTCCTTCATGACAGCGGCAGTCAGGGCTACGATGGGAGTATGCTGCGCTTCGGGCTGGCCGGAGCGGATATGGCGGGTGGCCTCCAGACCGCTCATGACGGGCATCTGGCAGTCCATCAGGATCAGGTCGTATGTGTTTTCAAGGGCCAGTGCCACGGCTTGCTCGCCGTTGCCGGCGGTGGTCACGTCACACCCCAGGGACTCCAGCGTCTCCTTGACCAGTTCCCGGATTTCCTCGTTGTCGTCCACGACCAGGAGGTGATGCCTGTCAGGGGATATCAAGGCGGATGTCTCTGCGAGGACGGGCCGAACCGCGGGGTTGCCGTCCGACCGCGGTGACTGTCCGCATGGGTCGGCACGGGGCAGATCCAGTTGGAAACTGACCGTGGTGCCCTGCTCCCGCTGGCTGCGGAGGGTGACTTCGCCTCCCATGGCCGTGACCAGGTTTCTGACAATGGCCAGACCCAGGCCGGCGCCCCCGACCTGTTTCATCAGGCTTGAGTGATCCTTGTAGAACGGTTCGAAGAGCCTGGCCTGGATCTCGGGATCGATGCCGATACCGGTATCGCTGATATCAAACTGGGATCGATAGAGATCAGGCGCGGCCGGGCCGCTCCCGGCATGGGGCAGGCACCTCAGGCCAATGGAGATGGTGCCGTGCTCGGTGTATTTGTTGGCATTGCCGATGATGTTCCAGAGAACCTGGCGCAACCGCAGGGAATCCACCAACACATGCTCGGGCAGCGCCGGGTCAATCCAGGACACGATGCGGTTGCGCCGGGCGCGGGCAATCCCCTCCATCAGTTCCACACTCTGCTCCAGCAATTTGCGGACATTGGTGGGTTCGGGATTGAGACTGAGCCGTTGCCCGGCTTCCGATTCGCTGAAGTCGAGGATGTCGTTGACGATGCCGCGGAGCATTTCACAGGATCGGTGCAGGGCTTCCACCTGACGGTACTGCTTGTTGGTCAGAGGGGTTTCCAGCAGGGATTCAATCAGCCCCAGCATGGCGGTCAGGGGGGTACGCACTTCATGGCTGGTCATGGCCATGAACAGGCTTTTGGCCTTGTTGG
Source organism: Ectothiorhodospira sp. PHS-1 (assembly GCF_000225005.1). Lineage (NCBI taxonomy): Bacteria > Pseudomonadati > Pseudomonadota > Gammaproteobacteria > Chromatiales > Ectothiorhodospiraceae > Ectothiorhodospira > Ectothiorhodospira sp. PHS-1. The sequence goes on from NZ_AGBG01000062.1 coordinate 2,966, forward strand.
CGCTCTGGGCCTCTTCCTTGGCCAGCCGCAGGGCGTCTTCGGCTGCCTTGCGTTCGGTGATGTCGTCAAAAACACCGATGACGCCGGTGATCCTGCCCTCGGCGTCGCGCCAGGGGATCTTGGTGGTCTGCGCCCACAGGTAGGCCCCCGCCGCGGCGTTGAAAAACCGCTCTTCCCACTGCTGCTGCTTTCCGGTACTCAGAACCTGTTGGTCGTTGCGAACGTATTGGTCGGCCAGATGCCCGGGAAACAGGTCATGGTCGTTCTTGCCGATGATGTCCTCGGGCTGAAGTTCGATATCGTTCGCAAACCACTGATTGCAATACACATAGCGATGGGCGGTATCCTTGATGAAGATGCGCTGGGGCAGGTGCTCAAGCAGTTCCCTGAACGCCGCATCTCCCTTGGCGCATTCCGCCGAGCGTCCGCAGGCATGCGGCTGTTCTTGCGACATGATGCTTGAACCCGCCCAGGGCTGGGCATTCCTGAAGGCCATTGTGTGTCCACCGGACCACTTTCTATATGAAGATAGAACAGGATAGCGGTCAGAGGCT
>NZ_AGBG01000061.1:0-3920 GCF_000225005.1 Ectothiorhodospira sp. PHS-1
GGGGATACTCCAGGGTTTGGGGTGAAGTCGGCGCAGTTTGGATTGGTAGGGAATAACAACACCGAAGATGCTGGAGGGGAGATTGGTACCGTCAGTGGCCCCACTGATACAAGCGCCGGCTCTGGTTTTGAAAACCATGTGACCTGGTCAGGAACCTATGGTGGCTTTTTTGATATCTCGCATCAGTATTTGTTCAATAATGACTATGAAAGAATCGACATTCTGACAACTTTTAATGCGCTGGTTGATCTCTCTGAACTGAAGTTTGTAAGAGCCATTGATCCGGATCCCGATGTCAATACTCATGGGTCTTTCGATACCATCAACTCTCGCGGTGCGGATGGGGTTCCGGCAGAAGATTTCGTCAATTCGCAAGGGCCTCAGACAGGGTTGACGCTGGGACTTTATTCCAATTCAAGTGTCCCGCATAACACGGGTATTTCCCTGGCATGGAGTACTGATCCTGACTTTTACCTTGCGGGAAATGACGATGGAAATGGAGATAATGTCATTGGTCTTGCGTTCAATATTGGAACGCTCCTTGCTGGAGATAGCGTTGTTCTGAGTTATTCCTATGTGATGGGGGAAACCCTGGCTTCCGTGGATCTGCCGGATAACCCAGTTGTTGGTGTTCCGGTGCCTGGAACCTTGTTCCTTTTCGGACTCGGCATGCTCGGGATTCTGTCTGCGCGTCGCCGTATCGTTAGCGTGGCTTATTAATCCTTAATTGAGGAACCCCCGGTGGCGAGCCGGGGGTTCGTTAATGTTTCGATGTGATCGCCGATGCTTGACGCATCCCCTCATTGATCATCAGCAAGAATGATCCGATACACCTGATCCCCCACGATCTGCAGTGTTACTTGTCGTCCACGCAGGTTGTTTCCCTCCCTGCTGCCGTCAAGGCCGTGAATCAGAACATGCTCCATGGTTGTGTAGCGCCGCCCATTCAGAATCACATATTGCTGCTGGCTATCCCAGGCGTCGAGCCTGCCGGTGATTTCACGATCCACAGGGACTGCAGCACCCGCGGGTGAACTCAATACCGATGCCAGCGCCAGCACCAAGATGATTCCCGAGATTCTGCTGATACAGGCATTTTTCAGAGTCATGGGGCCTCACTCCAGGCAGTTGCGGATTGACAGGGGCTACCAGCATGCATCGCCGGCAGGGGTTCTTTCACCCAAATGATTGATCGTCAGCGCATTGCAGCTACCGGATGTGACGCGTCCTTTCTGCCCCGTGGCCGTCAAGGTGAAAGTGGTCGCATCTGCGTTGACTGTTAGCGCATAGAAACCTTCAGGTGACTCAGTCGCCAGGTTGGGGCAATTATTGTAACTCAGCCTGGCGGTATAGCATCGCTCCATTTGTTGAGCCAACATGAGCAGGGCGGTCTTGCCATCGGATACCTGAGTGCGTTCCACATAGCGGGTGTAGGAAGGATAGGCAATGCTGGCCAGGATGCCGATGATTGCCACCACGATCATCAATTCGATCAGGGTGAATCCTTTTGTGTATCTGAATTTTTGCATTGGTAGATTTTCCTGATGGCTGCTGCCACGGCTGTTGTCGGTATAGGGGCGTCCCTGCCCCTTGCCGGGTTCAGCGGAGTTGCTGCCAGGACTGCCGCCCAGGCAGATCGTCCGCAGGCCCTCTCAACGGTTTTTCTTCAGGGTCGCCGGAATAGACCAGCTCTGTCCTGCCGTCGATGATGGTAGTGGGGTTTTCACCCGTGCCGAATTCCACGCCACTGGGCATCCATGCATGTTCGTCAAACAGATCATTGCCGTCTTCGTCAACGAAAACGGGTTCCACATACCGGCCACCGGAAAACAGGTCAATGTCCATCAGGAACCCCCGGCGACCCGTGCCGCAGGGGTCATCGTCCGGAATCATGGTGGTGAACCGGATGCGGGTCTGCTCCACCGTACGAGGGAGGGTGGGGCCGTTGATGACCCGCTCCCCGGAGACCATGTTCAGATCAATGTACCAGCCTCGGTGATTACTGGCCAAGTCAAAGGCGGATAGTTTGCGTAGTGTGTAGGACTGTCCCCCGACCGTGTGTCCAGTCTGTTCCTCGATGATCTGTTGCCTCAACTGGTTCCGGCCGGACACGGTGGAACCGGTATCCATGATGCCGTACAGACTCTGCACTTGGTTGCCGAGACTGCCACCGTCTTCCTGGCGGAAATAGCTGCCGGTACCAAAGGCAATAATCAGATCCTCACCGTTTTCAGCAACCGCGATGGCCGGTGCCGAGGTAATGGGTTGTGGCGCATCCCCTGCGTCCTTGGCCGTGAAAAGCTTATCGGCAGACCAACCATCAGGGCTGGTGTCGGTAACGTCAAACCGCCACAGGTTACCCTGCAAATCTCCGGCATAGACGTAGGAGGCCTTGACGTCCTGGGCCGGCCAGTCGGTCCAGCGAGGGGCGGCCAGACCGTTGGGGCTGCCGCCGCTGCCTTCGCCGGTATCGATCTTGCGGATAATGTTGCCGTTGGCCAGGTTCACCACGAACAGCATGGCCTTATGACTTTGGCTGTTGTAGCCGTTGCCGAAAATGGCGGCCCAGGTGCCGTCTGCAAGCCGCGTCACCTGGGGTTTGCCGACGTTGTACCCCAGATCATCATCCGTGAACTCCCACAGCACTTTGCCGGCGTCGAAATTGGAGGGGTCCGTCACATCCAGGGCGAAGACGGTTCTACCTCCGGCACCCATGGTGCCGATCAGCACCGTGCGCCACTGTCCCCCGATCTGTGCTTCCTCGATAACGGGTGTGCCGTCCACGAAATACCGATGGCTGTAATCCGGGTCCATCAAGCGTGACAGGGGCGCGAAGGGATTACCAGGTTCCGGATTGAGCAGCTCTCCGGGAATGAAGGCGAAGACTTCTTCGCCGTTGTCGGCATTAAACGCGTGCAGCATGCCGTCGTTGGCGCCCAGATAAATGATACGATCCCGCTCGCGATAGGACGGGGCGCCCAGCAATCTGGCAAAGCCTTCGTAGCGCTCACCGACAAACTGGGGATTGGAATTCACAATATCACCCAGCAGGCGGGCATTCCCCGATGCCGATCGACTTCTGAATCCATCATGCGCATTCTCATCGCCGCGCAACCAGGCTACCCGTTGGGCGCCGAGATCGTCCTCAGTGCCATCGGGAGAGTGGTTGAGTGCCTTTTTTTGGTCTGGAGAAAGGTTGTCGAAAAGGAACTCAAAGGCTGATCCAGATCCGTTGGTGGCGATGATGTTGCGAGTTGCCGGGCGGCCAGGGGCGCGTAGTTGTTCTTCAGCATCCCAGAATGGGTCCTTGGCAGGAGTACCATCTTCCTGAATGTATCGTGCCTCCAGGCTACCGGACCAGTCTCCAGAACGGAAGCCGGTGTTGTATAGCAGGGTGTCTTCCTGCAGCACTGCGGAACTGGCCGCCGCCGACGTGGCCGACTCCTCCACGCGGCCTACGATATCCTCAAGCACCTTGGCCAGTTCTTCGGCGAAGTCTTCCGCGTTGTCCACGCTGAAGAAGCCGCCACGACTGTTGACGGCGGCGTGGAGCAGGTCATCGATGCGTGCGCCGCAGGCGGCGCCGCCAGGGCTGTCGCCGCAGTTGAGGTAGTTCCATAGCGGGTCAGGCCAAGAGATCGGGCCGGGTGGCTCCACTGTAAAGTTAGGATCATCCTTTTTCCTCTCGTACTCCTGATATTGTCTCAGGGCGGCAAAAGCCTGCTCCGGATCAATGGTGCCTTGGACACCCAGTCCCACACCGTAGGTCACCATGTGCTGCCAGAAGGCTTCGTTGCGAGCCGACGTGGGCACCCGGTTTTCGAGGTCGGGTCTTAAATCCCGTTTCCAGTAATACATGGCCACATCGGCCAGGTTATGGGAATGGTTATCCTGAAACGGGTCTTCAGGATTGTAGGTAT
>NZ_AGBG01000060.1:0-4421 GCF_000225005.1 Ectothiorhodospira sp. PHS-1
GGGGATACCCCAGGCTCTGGGTGGGACCGGAGACCGCCAGTGCGGCGGAGGTGTTTGCCGGTGCCCTGCAGTATCACGGACGGGCGAAGATCGTGGGTCGCCCGACCTTCGGCAAGTGCAGCAGCCAGAGGGATGTCGGCCTGTCGGACGGTTCCGTGCTGCGCTTGACCAACCGGATGGTATGGCTCCCCGGGGGCGAGAGCTGCGCGGACGTGGGCATCCAGCCTGACCGGGTGGTGGGCACGGCCATGCTCCGTGATCCCTCCCGCCTGCTGGCCGTCTCGATGGCGTTGCGGCATGGTCGCGGCGCCAAGGTGCCGCCGCCGCGGGCAGAACCCGATGCACCGGCGGCATTACACCAGGAAATGTTTTGACGGGATGTCAATCACCCTTGCCGCCCGGAGACGGGCGGCCTTTTCTTCATAGAATCTCCGCAATTCCTCCCGCGATTTCAATCGCGGGAGGAATTGCGGGTGCGCGAAGCGCACCATGTGGCGTAAACTTTGACCCATGGTCGATGTTGTCACGAAACGTAATTGTGTCTATCAAACGGCGTACCATGTGATCTGGTGCCCGAAGTATCGGCACGACGTACTGATTGGAGCGGTGGCGGAGGAAACAGGGGCGATGCTGGATGCGATTTGCGCGGAACGGGGTTGGCCGGTGATTTCCAAGGAGATTCAGCCGGATCACATCCACCTGTTCGTCAGCATCCCGCCTGCCATTGCCGTGGCCGATGCCGTCAAGGTGCTCAAGGGCATCACGGCTCGCCGTCTGTTCCAGCAGTTCCCGGCGCTGAAGAAACGGCTGTGGGGCGGACACCTGTGGTCGCCGTCGTACTACGTCGGCACGGCGGGAAACGTCAGTGCCGAAACCATCCGTCGCTACATCGAGCGTTCCGAGCATGTCACCAAGAGGCGATAAGCGATGATGCGCACGGCGTCGATCCGGCTGGAGGTGAGCGCGGAGCAGGCCAGCGCGCTTGCTGCGTTGCGAACAGCCTACGCGGATGCGTGCAACCGTCTGGTTCCCATCGTGCGTGAGTATCGTCTGTGGAACTGGGTTGGGCTGCACCAGCGAACGTACAGCAACCTGCGGGAGGCCACGCCGCTGGGCAGCCAGATGTGCTGCAACGTCATCTTCTCGGTGTGCAAGGCCTACAAGGCGCAAAAGGAACTCGGGCGCATCAGGAAAGATGAGCCGATCCCGGAAATCCGCTTCGACCGCCTCAGCGTGCACTTCGACAAACGCACCTACACCCTCAAGAACGATGCTGTCACGCTCTACACGCTTGATGGCCGTATCAAGGTCGCAATGCGTCCCGGCGAACATCAGCGCCGCATCCTTACATCCGGCCAGCCGAAGGAGGCGGAGCTGGTATTGCGCAAAGGGCAGTGGTTTTTCAACCTTGTCGTCGAGTCCGGCGACGCGGAGCCTGTGGCATCCGGCCCTGTGATGGGTGTGGATGTCGGAGAAAACACCCTCGCCGCCCATAGCTTGGGCAAGGTCTTCGGCGGCGATCCACTGCGCGATAAGCGCGACCGTTACCTTGCCCTGCGCCGCCGCCTCCAGTCCAACGGCAGTCAGAGCGCCAAACAAAAGCTCCGGCAGGTCTCCGGCAAGGAGGCGCGGCGTGTGAAGCACATCAATCACGAAACGAGCAAGGCTATCGTCCAGACAGCCATCCAGGCTGGTGTCGCCAAGATCACGATGGAAGACCTGACGCACATTCGCTCCCGCATCAAGGCGGGCAAGCGCATGCGTGGCCGCCTGCACCGCTGGGCATGGCGGCAGCTTCAGAGCTTCGTCGAATACAAGGCGAAAGCGGCGGGTATTGCGGTCGAATACGTGAACCCGGCCTATACCAGCCAGACCTGCTCCGACTGCGGAAGCATCGGCAAGCGCAGCAAACATCGTTTCGTGTGCGAACACTGTGGTCTCCGGGCGCACAGCGACTTGAATGCGAGTCGAAATCTTGCCCGGATCGGCAGCGGTGCCCCGCTGTCGAGGGCGGCTGTAAATACGCCTGATGTTGGAAATGGGATCAACCATGCTCTCGTTTCACAATAAAGCCTTCGACTTCAGTCAAGGGTTATTTACGATGAGAATCCATGCATGAGTGCAATACGCGGGTTGATGTTGTTGTTGCTGCTTTGGCTGCCGGTCATGTCCGTCGCGTCCGGAGCGGCATCGGTGTCCTGGCCGGATGAGCTGCTGTCACTGGAGCAGCAGGATCGTCTCACCGTGCGTGCGCTGGCCGCCTACGGGCTGTTGCCGGATCGCCACCGTAGTCTGGCGATGGAACTGCGAGGGCAGGGTCTGGATCTGCTGGCCGCGGACAGGCGTCGTATCCAGGGTTGGATTGATGAAGCCGCGCTGTCTTCGGCACAGCTTGACGGGCTGAAGACGCTGCTGGTGCTCATGAGCCCGCCGGCGGAGGATACCCGTGCCGCCAATACGGTGGCGGCCAAGGCCGATCCCGCGGTCGTCACGGGGGCGGGACCCTGGTATGAGGTCATCCGCACGGTTGACCTCAAGCTGCCGGACCAGGAGACGAGGATGGAGGCATCCCGGTTACTGCGGGATCCGCGGGGTCGCTGGCATGTGCTGTTCAAGTCGGACCGCCATTCGGAGGCTGCGATCGCAAGGCTGGACGCCGAGACCTTGCAGCCGGAGGGGACTCCCTGGCCGCTGACCCATGAGGGGCGGCCGCTGGGCTACGTCCACAACGGCATCTTCGACGAGGAGGGGGCGTTGATCGTCTCGCGGATGGCCATGGGGGATGCCTCGCCCCTCGTGAAGGTCTTTCCGGGAACGGAGCGTCCTTCCGAGGTGATTGCCTTCAGCGGCGAGATCACTCAGGTGGGCGGCGCCTTTGATCTGGACTTGGACCATGAAGGCAATATCTACGTAGTGGAGGCCGCTTCGGACTTTTCCGGGGTCAAGGGCGTGAAGAAATTTGCGCCGGATGGCCGGTTCCTGGCCTTTTTCAGTGGTCCCAATGGCCGGGAAGCACATCAGTACGGCCGTATCCGCGACATGCGCATTGCCGCCGACGGCATCATTCATGTGGGGGATACCCATCGCGTGAAGCGCCTGTCCGCCGAGGGCGAACTGCTGAATATCCTGGCCTCCCCGGCTGATGAGGTGGCCTGGCGGGGTGGCTCCATGGCCGTGGATGGCCGGGGGCATGTGTTTCTTGCCGATACCGCCCATGGGCGGATACTGCAGTTTTCCCCCGAGGGACAGTTGCTCAATGTCATCGGTCGGCAGGGAACCGACACCGGCGAGTTCATGTTCCTGCGGGACCTGCAGGTCGATGATGCCGGTCGGTTGCATGTCCTGGACGAGATGATCGACGCTGATCGCAAGCACCGGATTCGTCTGCAGATCCTGGCTTCTTCCGACAGGGCGCCCAAGCCCATGCTGTCGGAACAGTTGCACCTGGCCATCTGGGAGCTGCGCGGGGCCAGGGATATCGCGGTGGGTCCCGACGGGACCCTGTGGGCGCTGACGCGTTGGGAGGAGAAGACGGACGACGGCGCCGTCGGCGTGGTCAGGATCCTGCGTCTGAACCGGGATGGCGAGTGGGTGCCGCACTTCGGGCAGTGGGGCACGACACCGGAAGCCCTGAGCGCGCCCGAGTCGCTGGCTGTTGGGCCGGGAGGCGAGTTTTATGTGCTGGATGCCGGTGAATCCGGTCCGCCGGTGAAGGTTTTTGATGCCGAAGGCAGGTTCCTGCGCGGCTGGGGGACCATCGGCACCTATGAGCAGCGTGCAGAGCCGGGAGTGTTGCGCAGTCCGCGCAAGATCCGCGTGGCGCCGGATGGTACCCTGCTGATCACCGACCCCATGAAATTCGGTGTCCTGCGCTTTGATACTCAGGGAAACTTTCTGCATCAGGCGGGTCGAGAGCGGGAAAGGTACTCCAATGAGATGGAGGGATTCCCCCAGTATCCCGAGGACGCCTTTGCCGTGGCCGATGGGCGCATCTTCATGCCGGACAAGAACAATGGTCTGATCCAGGTGTTTGATGCCGATGGCGATTTTCTGAGGCTCATCCGGCGAGAGGGGGGGTATCTGGGCGGACTGTCGATTCCCAAGGCGCTGGTGGTGGATTCAAGGGGGTACATCCTCGTCACCGAGGGCCATCATGTTCAGGCCTTCCACGGGGATGGTTCACTGCATGTGAGGCTGGGTGCGCCGGGGGGGCGGGACGGCCATTTCGACGATCCGGTACGGATTGAAATGGCGCCGGACGACAGCTTTTATGTCCTCGACACCTTCCTGATCGGGGATCGCGCCCCTCGCATCCAGCATTTCCGGGCCTTGCCGTAGGGGAGGGACAGGCAGCCGGATGGCCGGGTCAACGGATCATGCCGTCATGCGTGTATGGTAGAAAGGCGTATTGAACATTCTTA
>NZ_AGBG01000059.1:0-4422 GCF_000225005.1 Ectothiorhodospira sp. PHS-1
GAGGGACAGGCACTCTTGACCCTTTTTCCCAGCTATTCGCCTACCGCCGACCCACCAAACGCCCCCCTTCCGCTTTTCCTCAAGACCCCGGTCCGCAAACCACCATCAGACGCTGATTTCCCCGAATATCTGGCTCCCGCACACGCACCACAGGCAAGAGCCTTACTCGGCACATCACCGCAGCACGGGAAAACCAATGAAGGAGGAGAGGCCTTCAGGCCACTGATCGTCGTCGCTGTTGCCGGTACAGGGCCTCGAACTGCGTGCTCTGTGCCAGCCACTGAACCGGGGTGAATTCCAGCCGCTGCGGGATCAGGGGCAGGGTGTTGGCGATGGCGCCTTTCTTTCTCGGGTCGATGGCTCGACCGGTGTAGTCCACCAGGGCGAGATAGTCCTCGAAGGCAAACGGGATGCCGGGCTGTTCCCGTTCGGCGAATGCGCCTTCAAACGGTAGCAGCGGCTTCACCGGCCCGTCGAACCGCAGCAGGGCGTCCATCCGCATCTGCTCACGCACCGCCTGGGCCAGGTCGAACCTCGGCGTGATGCGTTCCCGGATGCTGGTATGTTCCGAGGTTTCCGGTGTATCCGCCATCCCGGCCCGCACTGGGTTGAGATCCACATAGGCCATGCAACTGAGTAGGGCCGCTTCGGTGCGCAGGGCCTGGGACTTGAACCGGGCCTCCCAGAAATGGCCGGTACAGCCGTCCTCCTGATTGGCCTGCCGGGCGATGGGCTCATTCAGACACTTCATGAACCAGCTCAGGCTGGCCAGCCGTTGCCGGTAGCATTGGGCGAATTCAACCACCTGAGCCAGCTCATAGCTTTCCTGATTGTCTCCCGCCAAATACCGCTGGACCAGCAGCGGCCCCTTGAACAGACAAGTCCAGCGCCGCAGCACGTCGTCATCGGACCAGGACTCGGCTTGGGCTGGGTCCAGCTTGACGATCAGCCGAAAAGTTTGCTGTGCGAGCCGAGCCTTGCCAATCGGAGGGTGTTGGGGTCAGATTTGCGGTAAATCAGCAGTAGATCAGGCTTGATGTGGCATTCCCGGTAGCCTGCCCAATCACCCGAAAGGTCATGATCGCGGTAGCGAACATCTAAAGTCTGATCGGTCGCCAGTGCGATCAACACCGGTTTGAGCTCATCGTCGAGCGTAGCCCGGTACCTGCCTTTAGCCTCTCGCTTGTAGTCGCGCTTGAAAGCGGATGAACGATCAATCGTCCTCATGCAAATCTGCCATCAGATCGTCCACACTGTTGAATTTCTTGCCTTTTCCCGCTTCCAGTTCGGTAATGGCCTTCTTCGTCGTGGAGTTAGGCACCTTCACATCGAAGGGCAAACGGCGCTCATCAGCTATGCGCAGCATCAGCAAACGAATAGCGTCCGAAACGGACAACCCCATTGCCTCTAGTGCATCAGCGGCGCGCTCCTTGGTCCTGGTATCGATGCGAGCACGGACGTAGGTATCAGCGGTTTTCATCGGCCATTCTCCGAGGAGATTAAATGTAGTCACAAAGAGACTACATTATAAGGCGATCATTGCAAGAATTCACCGTACTTCCCGGTGGACAAGAAATCTTCTCTCCTATTCGGAGGTGGAAGGGGGACAGGCACTCTTGGCCCTCTTGGCCGGCGTAGTGGCCCTCGTATTGGGCGATGAGGTTGTTGCGCGGTACCAGTCGAGGGAGGCTGGCGTACAGGGCCTTCAGGTCATGGGCTTGCAGGGCGCGGAACAGGGTGAGGGTTTCGCGGCCGGAGCGCGGCAGACCCAGGGCCGGCAGCAGGGCCTGGTTGAGGCTGGCTCGCTCGGGGGGCTACTGTTTGTTACCCCTCCTTCCCCAACTCATGCTTCTTCAACAAGTCGTACAAAGTCGGCCGGCTCACTCCCAGCAGTTCCGCCGCCCTTGAGATGTTGCCCCCCACCATCTGCAGCGTCCGTCGCACTGCCTTGCCCTCTGCCTCGTCCCGCACCCGACGCAGATTGAGCATGAGCGGATCCTCGCCGTCGGCCGACAGTTCCAGGTCTTCCGCCGTCACCTGGTTGCCTTCGGCCATGATCACCGCCCGCTTGATGCGGTTTTCCAACTCCCGCACATTGCCCGGCCAGTCATGGCGTTCGATGGCGCTTTGGGCGTCCTGGGAGAAGCCGCGCATGGTTCGGCCCTGCTTGCCGGCCAAGCGCTCCAGCAGCACCCGGGCCAACAGGTGGGCGTCACCGGTGCGATCCTTCAGTGCCGGGATATGGATGGTGATCTCGCTGATGCGGTAGAACAGGTCCTCGCGGAACCGATCCTCGGCGATGAGGGTGGACAGGTCCTGATGGGTGGCGCAGACCACCCGTACATCCACCGGGATCTCACCTCGACCGCCGATGCGCTCGATGACCCGCTCCTGCAGGAACCGCAGCAACTTGGCCTGCAGGGGCATGGGCAGATCGCCCACTTCGTCCAGGAACAAGGTACCGCCATCGGCATATTCGATCTTGCCCCGGGTCTGCTTGACGGCGCCGGTAAAGGCGCCCTTTTCATAACCGAACAGCTCGCTCTCCAGCAGGTTTTCCGGGATGGCGGCACAGTTGATGGCCACGAACGGCCCCTTCTTGCGGCGGCTCAGGCCATGGAGGGCCTGGGCAACCACTTCCTTGCCGGTGCCGCTGTCACCCAGCAACAGAGTGGTGGCATCGGTGGGCGCCACCTTTTCCACGGTGCGGCAGACCTTGAGCATCTCCGGGCTGGCGGCAATGAGGCCCGGTAGGGGTTCGGTGGCCTGACGGGCCGACAGGCGGCGGTTTTCCGCCTCCAACTCGAACAGGCGATGGGCGCGCTTGACGATAAGATTAAGGAAGTCCGCGTCCACCGGCTTCTGGTAGAAATCGTAGGCGCCCAGGGCCACGGCCCTGACGGCGTTGTCGCGGTCGTTGTTGCCGGTGACCACAACCACCTTGGTCTCCGGGGCCAGGGACAGGATCTGTTCGAGGGTGGCCAGACCTTCGGTCGCACCACCCGGATCCGGCGGCAGGCCCAGATCCAGGGTAACCACGGAAGGTTCGCCGCGACGCAACTGGGCAATGGCCTCATCCCGGTTCTGGGCGGTCAGGACCTCGAAGTCGTCAAAACACCAGCGCAGCTGGCTGAGCAGGCCGGGATCATCCTCCACCAGGAGTAATACGGGTTTTTGCTGAGTGCTTCCGGTCAACGTCTGGGTGCCTCACTGGCAGTGATCTGGTTGCGTTTCGGATGAAGTATCCGAGTGCTGCTGGATGATCTTTCCCAACGCTCTCAACGCCTCGTTGACTTCCCGAGAACTTTTGAACATGACTGCCACGTCATCGTCCAGCTTGACGATATTCGTGACCTCCTGGCAACGGGCGGCATACTTGCCTCGCACCCCTCTGGAGAAATCATACTCGGCAAGCATTTCATCATCTTCATCATCCATCACCTTCATACCTCTTTCTTTCCCGTGCTGTTGCCACCCTGGCGGATATCAGCCGAATCACTGATCCCTGATCCTTATGGACAACAACGAGCAGCCGTCGTCTCTCTGACATGCCAGCCGTCACAAAGCGCGACTCTGTGGACGGATGGAATGGATCATCAACCGTAATTGACAGAAAGTCTGCAAACACAGTGCTGGCTTCTTCGAAACTCACACCGTGCTTCTGCAGATTTGAGACCGCCTTTGTCTCGCTCCATTCAAACTTCAAGCCTGCTCCCTCTACCGGTCATCACTGCCTGGGAGATTCTTCCGTCTGCAACGCCAAAGGAACGCTGATCCGGAATCGCGACCCCACGCCCGGTTCGCTCCATACTTCCAGATCCCCTCCCAGGGCGCGAACGAACTCACGGCTTTCATAGGCGCCGATGCCCATGCCGGTGAGCCCCTTGGTGGTGTCAAAGGGCCGGAACAGTCGCTCGCGGATGAATTCACTCGTCATCCCGGTGCCGGTATCCCGGATCTCCAGATAGGCCTGGCGGCTGTCGCGCCAGAGACCAAGCCGCACCTCGCCCTCGGGCGGCGTGGCTTCCTGGGCATTCTGGATCAGATGATTCATCACCGACAACAGTCTCTCCGGGTCCGCCAATACCGGGATCGGCTCTCCATTGTGGGCCAGTTCCGGCTTCGGTGCACGTCCCAAGGCTTGGGCTACCGCTCGAACGGCCAAAGGCCCCATATCCACCGGGGTAATGTCACGCCCCGGATCTCCGGTACGCAACTGCAGCATGAGCTTGTTCATGCGCGCCACGGCGTTCTCCACCGTGCCGATGGCATCCTTGAGAAAGGCCGGATTGTCGCCATGGCGTTGGGCATTGCTGACCACCAGGGACAGCTGGGCGATCAGGTTCTTCAGGTCGTGCACCACATACGCGGACAGCCGGTTGAAGGCCTCGAACTGCCGGGCCTCGGACCTGGAGTATCCCC
>NZ_AGBG01000058.1:0-4625 GCF_000225005.1 Ectothiorhodospira sp. PHS-1
TGCGAAAACGTGGGGATACTCCAGGCCCAGCACCATGGGCCAGTGACCTCACTGGTTGCGGATATGGACATACTGCCAAAGTGACACCCCAGGGATAGACACGCCCACCCAGAGTTGATGGTTGCTTGCTCAGGGAGCGCCACATGACCGGGTTACGTATTGCACGAATATCAGCAAACGCTTATTTTGAAAGACAGACACAACATACCAAGGAGGCATCCATGCCCCAGGATATTCAAACCGACGTCGCCATCATCGGCGCAGGCACCGCTGGCCTGTTCGCCATGAAGCAGGTTCGCATGGCCGGCAAGTCGGTGACGATGATAGACCCGGGCCCACTGGGCACCACCTGCGCCCGGGTTGGCTGCATGCCCTCGAAGGTTGCCCTGCACGCCGCCCACCTATGGCATCAGCGGCAGGAGATGGCCGAGTACGGCACCCAAGGCATCGGGCAGCTATCCCTGGACCGGGACGCGGCCTGGGCCCGGGTCAGCGCCATGCGCGACCGATTCGCCGGGAAGACAGAGGAGAACGCTCGCAAGGCCATGGGCGAAAACCTGCTGGAGGGACCGGCCCGCTTCGTGGAACCCACCGTGCTTGAGGTGGAACTCCCGGGCGGCGATCGCCAGGTGGTGCGCGCCCAGGCCGTGGTCATTGCCAATGGCTCCCGCCCGGTGGTACCCGAATGGCTCGAACCCTTGGGTGACCGGGTCGTGACCACCGACACCCTGTTCGATGCCAAACATATCCCCGACTCGGTAGGCGTACTGGGCCTCGGCGCCATCGGCCTGGAAATGGGCCTGGCCCTGTCACGCCTTGGGGTGCGCGTCGTGGGTGCCGACATTGCCAGGTTCCCCGCGGGCATCAGCGACCCGGAACTGGGGCAGCGCGTGATCGAGCAATTCAGCGCGGAGTTCCCCCTGTGGCTGGGCGAGAGCGCCGAATTGAGCAAGGAAGCGGATGGGATCCTGATGAAGACATCCCAGGGGCAGGAAAAGGTGGACATGATCCTGGCCTCCCTGGGTCGGCGACCCAACACCGACACCCTCAACCTGGCCGAAGCAGGCTTCGAACTGGACGACAAGGGTCAACTGCGCTTCGATCCGGCCACTCAGCAGGTTCAGGATTTTCCCGTATTTGTGGCAGGCGATGTGAACGGCCACCGCCCCCTGCAGCATGAAGCGAGAGACGAAGGCACCATCGCCGGCTTCAACGCAGCCCGGGGCATCACCCGTTTTCGCCGCCGCACACCACTGAGCATTGCCTTCACTCATCCGGATATCGCCGTGATCGGTGAGCACCAGGAAGATATGGACCCCAACGAGATCATTACCGGTTCAGCCGATGGCAGCGGCAATGGCCGCTCCGTGATCCTGGGCGCGCAGAGCAATCTGATTCGTCTTCATGCCGATGCAAAGACCGGCCGCTTGCGAGGCGCATCGCTGATGGCCACGCATGGCGAACACCTGGCTCATTTACTGGCCTGGGCCATTCAGCGTGGAGAAACGGCGCAGGAACTTCTGGCGATGCCCTTTTATCATCCTGTGGTGGAAGAAATACTCCCCGATGCACTGCAGGAAATCGTCTCCAGACTCCCGGAAACACATGACCTGCCCAAAGGATTTCGCCGCGAGGAATGAACAACGTTTTCACTGATTTAACGGGGTCTTTCCTGTCCGATGACCGTGTTGTGATCGGGCAGCAAGACCCCCGGGTGTGATTTTTCCAGTGAATGCGCTATACTTTGCGGCTCTGTCTGAGGAGCGCTGCAACGGATCACCGAATCCGCCAGGCTCAGACACCTCCTAAAACGGCGCTCGCTGTACCCGCGAAAGTGGTCGGCGAGCTGAAAGTTTTGCTCCCTTCCGACCGCTTCGCACTCGCCCAAAGATTTAAGGAGTGTGTTCATGAACGCAGTCGTTGATAGCCAGAACCACGATTACGCCGTAGCCGAATATCAACCAGGCCGATTTCGGCCGTAAGGAAATCGCCATCGCCGAGACCGAAATGCCCGGTCTGATGGCCACCCGCGAAGAATACGCCAAGTCCCAGCCGCTGAAGGGCGCCCGCATCGCCGGCAGCCTGCACATGACCATTCAGACGGCCGTGCTGATCGAAACCCTGAAGGCCCTCGGCGCAGACGTGCGCTGGGCTTCCTGCAATATCTTCTCCACCCAGGACCACGCTGCTGCGGCCATCGCTGCCGGCGGCACCCCCGTGTTCGCCTACAAGGGCGAAACCCTGGAAGAGTACTGGGACTACTGCCACAAGATCTTCGAATGGTCCGACGGCGGCACCCCCAACATGATCCTGGACGATGGCGGTGACGCCACCCTGCTGATCCACCTGGGCGCCCGCGCCGAGAAGGATCTGTCCCTGGTGGACAACCCCACCAACGACGAAGAGCGCGTGCTGTTCGCCCAGATCAAGGAACGCGTCAAGAGCCAGCCGGGCTGGTACTCCAAGGTCCCAACGAAAAGTGGGTGTCCTTTAGATTCGTTAAGATTCGGTTAGCACGATGTGATAGTGGTTGCTCATCACCGCATAGGCCGCCACGTCGATGGCGAAGACGGCGGCCAGTTGCCGAATCCTGGCCTCGATCCAGCCACGCCGGTGTTCGAAGTTCTGGCCGGTGTGGCGGTCCTGTCCGCAGAGGAAAGCGCGGCGGACACAGCGCGACACCACGTGATACCAGGGCGTGTCGGTGACGGACACCAGTTCTGAGCGAGGTCGGGTCATGGGGTGAGGGTCTCAGAGAGGGCGGGGGAGGTCGGCGGAAAAGTGGGTGTCCTTTAGATTTGTCCGATTTGTCCAGATTTGTCCGGTGTGGTGGTCCTGCCCACAGAGGAAAGCGCGGCGGACACAGCGCGACACCACAAAGAAAAGTGGGTGTCCTTTAGATTCCATGGGGTGAGGGTCTCAGAGAGGGCGGGGGAGGTCGGCGAAAAGTGGGTGTCCTTTAGATTTTGGTACTATTTTTGTAAACACCCTCTTAGGAATCCATGAAAAAAGAAACCCCGACATGGAGCCGGGGTTAGTATATCAAGAAGGTGGGTTTTCTTTAGATTTTACTTATGCATCCATAATTAAGGAGTAGTTACTGGTATTCCCAGAGAGACTTCAACGTCAGTGGTGCTTTGATCTTTTGCTGTGCCCTTGATTACTCTTACGGTGCTTAGATCACCACTGCCATCCGCGATGCTTACAGCAGTGCAGTTTTGCGTTTCTGTAGGGATGCTATAGCTAGTATCTCCAGATTCCAGCATAATTGCGTTAGACCTAAGCGATGAGAGTTCGGATTCGCAGGCACCGATTTGGGCACGGTTGCGGTACTCGTTATACGCCGGCAACGCAATCGCCGCCAAAATACCAATAATCGCCACAACGATCATCAGTTCAATCAAAGTAAAACCTTTCTGGTTCTGCATCACAGCTCTCCGTTCATTTGGGTGACAGTTCCAATAGAGCAAACATGATGCCAACTCCAAATTGGGGATAAACGGTACCAATCCCCTCTTGCCCGGTATTTCACCCCCACCCCCTCCCAACCCCTGGCACCATCCCATAATGCCGACCAAAACGCTCGGCATTATTTTTCAATGCCACACCCTTCCAGCGGGATTCCTCCACCCGCTACACTCCATTCAATGGAGGACCCGCGCATGCCATCAATCACCCTGGAATCGGCCATCCAGCTGACCGGTCTAAGCAGAAGGACCCTCTGGCGGCGCATCGCCACCGGCACGGTGAGGCGCCTGGGCAGGACAGGAGGGCGAGGGCCAGGGCATGCCAGGATCGAGCTGGACCTGATCCGCGGGGATATCCCCCTGCCGGATCTGGAAGACGAGGATCTTCAGGTCATCCAGCAGGCGGATGCCGGTGACCCCGCGGCCCGCCACGACGTGGCCCTGATGCTGATGGAGGCCGGGTGCCAAGCGCTGGCCATCCATTGGTTGACAGCCGCCGCGAACCAGCAATACCCGGACGCCATGCACTGGCTGGGCCGCTGTTACATCACGGGGGAGGGGGTGCCCAGGGACGAGGCGTTGGGGCTCTCCTGGATCCGGCGCGCCGCCGAGCGTGGCCATCTGATCTCGTGCCGGCAGATGGAAGCCTTGGGGCTGAAATGATTGTCAGTCTTATTCCTGATGGGTTGTTGTCCATGTCTGCTTTTCGTTATCCGATGTCGCCAGAATTTACATTTTTCTAGGAAATACGTTCGTCAGCCCGGTAATTTTCCCCTTTTTAAAAATAAGTAGTTGATCCCTTTTTACTTTATTTTTGTGGCGCGTTTTTTGCTGGGTGGCTTTGGGTCGTTCTGCGAATGCTGCTTTTTCAGAAAAACGTGTTATGGGGGATTGATGATGGATTACAAGCGTACTCTTGTACTTGGGTATTCCTTATCGGCCATCTTGCTTGGTGGTGGTGTCATGCTTACCGCTCCGGCTTCGGCTGCTCCGCTTGTGATGGAGGGGGATTACGTCCGTGTGGGTATCGGTCTGAATGGCACGCTGGGATATGGTGGCATTACCCCGCCGGGACTTCAGCATGACCCGACAGGTACCGGGAACTGGGGGATTGAGGATTATCTGACGCCGGGGAGCCCCTGGGAGTGGTTTGGGGCT
>NZ_AGBG01000057.1:0-5402 GCF_000225005.1 Ectothiorhodospira sp. PHS-1
GCCGGATGTGTCGCCATCGGTGTTGGCGCGTCGCGCCGCATTGGCTGCGCCGTATCCCGAACTGGCAAGGTTGCCGGTGGTATAGCCATCGGTCATCAGGATGGTGAAGCTTTGCCGGCAGGCCAGGTCCACGCCTCCTTGCTCACCCGGCGTACTGCTCCAGGGGCCGCGGCTGTCGGTACGGGAGAAGTATTCCCCAGCTCCTTCAAGCGCTCTGCGAAGTGGTGTCCCTTCGGTTGGGATGACGCGACGGTAGAGTTGGTCAAAAAAGTCTTCTTTGTGGCTACCTGTAAAATTCCGAACCCCCCGGATCACGGTACGCCCGGCCACACCATCCAGATTGGCAGTGGTTGTTCGGTTGTGGTTGATGGACCCGTAGCCTACCCGCATGCCGCCATCAAATTCGCTGAAGGCCCGGCCGATACCGGCCCGGGAAGCAAAGATGCGATTGCGATGGTAGGTGTACCAGTTGGCAAAGTTCTGGATTTCCTGGTCGTAGGTGCAGGAACCCGCCGTGCAGTCCGAACGCTTTTCACGTCCTTCTCCCGTGAAAGGCTCATTTTCTGGGCGTATTTCGGTACGTTGGTAGCTGCTTTCCTGTTCGGGGTTGGTATCGTCAACGAGGTAGTAATAGGTTGCGGGGAAAAATGTGACCGTTTGGCTGGTTATCGTTCCGTTGTCATTCCACCAACGCCCGTTCCAGCTGTTGTTTACAGTCAGATTACGGGTGCCATAGGTTGTGAACAGTGGCCTGTTAGGGGCTGCGGCAGGCGGCGCAGCAGGCATTTCCGTGCCATCCGCATTCACCCAGGGCCTGTAGGTGACCGCGGGGTTGTAATACATGGGATTGATCTGGTGAGACCTTGCTTGGGCGGCCAAGTTACCCGTGAATCTCACCGTGCGAGGCGTGTTGTGATAGTCACCTCCACCATGCAGATTGTTGATCCTGGGAAATACCCATTTCATCAGTGAATTGATGTTTCCATTGAAGAATTTATAAGTGAACTCATCCGGGATTGTCTCCCACATCATCGAGCCGGAGTCGTCGATGATGAAGAGGATGTTGGGTTCCACGCTGGAGGTGACGAACAGTGGGCTGTTGGCAATATTGACGCTGGCCATCGCCGGTGTAGCGGCGAGAATTACCAGGCTGAAGCCCAGCAATCCTGCTAATAGCCTGTGTTTCAGCGTGCGATGTGACGGGTCCGGGAATTTCATGTCAGACTCCTTACGAAATCACGGGCATTGTTGGCTGGGTGAGGCCTATGCAAATGCGAAATACCGGGTTCATGGCCGACAGGGGAGTGTGCAGTGGCTTTGCAGTACGACCACGGATGCCGCCGTTCCCCCTTGGCCACGGGTAATGATGGGGTAAATGCTGCGAACTCCGGCGGTTGGATCCGCCGGATTGACCCGCACCAGTCGTGGCGCGGAGACGTGGAACACGGGATTATCGGATAGATCAGGGTTTCCCAGCGGGGCCGTTCCTGTGGGGGAGGGATTGATCCCATCCCACTGTGCCGGGTTGACCAGCGCTGCAGTGACATCCGCCGTGAGCATATTATTGCCGTTATCCAGCCAGGTTTCGCCCTCCCGAAGGGCGGCTTCCGCGGCTTCGAAGGCCAGGTAACCGTCACGCAGGTTGCCTGCCATGCGCTCCTGCATGGTCGTGCTCTGCATGGCAGTGACGCCGATCATGGTAATGAGCAGCAGAAAGATCAGGGCGATGATCAGGGCGCTTCCGGTCTGGGCGTTGACCAGGCCGTGGCGGGGCGGGTGTGTCATGACAAGCACCTCATGGCAGGCGGTTTCGTATGCCGACGGTGGTGGTGAATACTTGATAGAAGCGTCTATCACCGGGAGTGACGTTGTTGCCGTTGAAGGCGACGGTCATCGGTGCGTCCACCATGAAATCCCGTTGGCTTTGTAGCAAAAGACTCACGCGGATGGCCAGTACTCTTTGCCAGTTGGTGACCTGATCCGCTGTCTGGAATACATTGATTTCGCGGTTCCCGTTCGTGTCCACGCCATAAGTGATCTGCATGTCGCGAACGCCTTCCACCAGTTCTTCAGTCCGGATCTGATCCAGACCCTCGTGATAGCTCACTCTCATCAGGGCCGGCGCCCCCGTGGCGCCTGTACCGATGTAATAGAGGTGACTGCGCAGCCGGAAGATTTCCATGTCATTTTGATAACTCGCGCTTAACTGATTTTGCATGTTCGGGGGCTTGTTGCCAGGGTTGCCCGAAGCACCTCGATTAAGGTTGTTGGCATTCAGGTTCGAGCGGTTCTGAAAGATATCGCAATTATTAACATTGGTGACAAAGACGATAGTGCCCCGGGGTATAGTACTAGCTTGATCCAGATTAATATTGGCAGCGTTAGCTGGTGTATTTCCACTCGCTGTCACTCCGGAAATCTGTGCCGCGTGTTTGATCAGCAAGACGTCGGTGCCTGGGCGGTAGTCCGCCGGTGCCGGGCCCGCGGTGTTGTTCCAGCCGTTGATGGCGTTCTCAAGATCAAACAGCGGGTAAGCGGCATCGCCGGGGTTAAGGTTGAGCAGATTGTTGACCTGCCGACGGCACCCCCCTCGAAACCCCGCTTGGCGCAGATCCCATGTCAACTGATCAATGGCGAATCGGCCGTTTTCCTGGACCCGGGATACCGCCTCATTGAGCCGGTAGGTCTGGCTGGAGCCTGTAAAGATGTGGACCATGCCCGCGGTCAGAATCAGGCTCAGGGTGATGGCCACCATCATCTCCACCAGCGTGAGTCCGTGCTGGTGGGAGAGCCGGGGAGCAGAGGGTGGCGGGGAGTCCGTTCTCCGCGTTGTTGACGGGGGGGGCTGTCGCATGCTTGCTGTCATCGCCATGTGATGGGGTCAGAGCCGGGCGGTAAAGCTGAAACCCATGAGATCATCACCGCACTCCGCCGGGACATTGGGCGGATCAGCCTCCAGATTACGCTCTTCCCAGCAGATGATGACGGTGATGACCCCATTGGCCAGAGTCACCGAGGGCTGGGCGCCCGCGGGGACCGGAAGGGCTTGGTTGACGCGCTGGATCCAGTCGTCCCGATCGGTCGCATTCACGCCGCCGCGTGCCCGCACCGTATCGGAGATTTCATAGGCCAGGTGCGTGGCCTGGCTGCGCAGATAGGCATTCTGATTGAGCTGGACGGATACCGCCTGCAGCCCCGCCACTCCCAGCAGGCCGATGGAGATCACCAGTACGGCGATCAGGACTTCGATCAGTGAGACGCCGGTTTGATGTTTCATCAGCAATCTCCCTGGGTGACGCTGACGCGGCCGGTGTTGATGATTTCAAGGGTACGGCTACGGCCTGTTGTGCCGGCGGCACAGCCAGACGGTCTGATGGTCAGGGTCACCGTGCCCGCGGGGGACTGCTTGATGCCCCGCCCATTAAAAACGATTGGAGCGGTATCCGAAGCTGTAACCGTCATGTTGGGCATGCCTGAATGGATCCTCAGGCGATCATCGCCGTCACAGGCATTACCCAGGTGTACGCACCAGCCACCGGCATAATTCCCGGCAGTTGTGGCCCTGACCGTCACTCGCTCGCCCCGCTTGATGGCCTCGCTACGGGCCAGGTTGAACGCGGAAACCAGTTCGTTGGTCTGGGTGACCACCCGGTTGGTCTGGATGAGGTTCATGAAGCCGGGCACGGCAATGGTGGCCAGGATGGCCGCCACCGCCAGGGTGATCATCAGTTCGACGAGGGTGAAACCGGATTTTTTCATGCCCATGAGTCTAGTCCCCGGTGGCCTCTGCGTCGCCTGTCTTTGGATGAGCGGGGGATTTTTGGGGAATGATCGGCAAGTGACTGAAATGTAAAAAAAGCCGACATGAATATTGGGCAGGGGGTGGGTGTGATTGCTGAATTACCGTGTCAATCCGCGCCCTGTTGCCGTGGATGAATGCAATTCGGGCCAAAGGCGTTGCCGACGCCTTTGGCCCGCTAGTTCCGGGAAGAGCCGGTATTTGCGACCTAGTTCACGACCAGTGTGTAGGCCGCGGATACCTGCTGGCCTCCGCTGTCTGTCAGGGTGACTCCAAAGTTGTATGTGCCGATAACAGCGGATGCGGCATCATAATATAGAACGCCGGCCGGGCTGAGATTCAACCACGGAGGATTTCCGATGATGCTCCAGGTGTAGGGCGGTACGCCACCGGTTGCCTGGAGTATCTGGGCGTAGGATTGCGTGGTGGTGCCGCTGGGGAGGCTGGTGGTGGTGATTTCGACCGGAGATGCCGGGTCGCGACCCACCTCGATGCATGCTCTTAGCGGCCCGGCGATCTGCGCCACGGGGGTTTCGCTATCGGTGACAGTCAGGGCGAAGCAGTAGTTGCCTACGGCCGTCGGTGTGCCGGAAATGGCGCCGCTGGGGGTCAGGGCGAGGCCCGGGGGGAGCCCTCCGCCAGCGATCTGCCAGTTGTACGGGGGAATTCCGCCGGTGACTTCCAGCAGGGCAAAATAAGGCAGATCAACGGCGCCCTCGGGCAGTTCGTCTGTCTGAATGGACAGGATGCCCCCCATGCCGGTGGAGGTGACGACCACGACGCCCACATCCGAGACTGGCCAGGAAAGGCCGTTATCGACGTTGTTGTCGGACTGGTCCGCCCAGACTCGCAGGCCCATGAACCCCGGCGTGTTGCCGGCAACGGCGGTGAATGTGACCACGCCATCCTTGCTCGGCAGGAGCAGGGCATTGCCCCTCATGGTGCGACCCGCGGCATTGCGGCCGGTCAGGTAGGCTCCGTTGCCGGTTCCCGGGGAGAAGAGCATTTCCACCAGGACATTGTTGATCCCGGGGGCCGGGTCGGCCACCGAGCCCCGGGCCTCATCCAGAACCAATGTCTGCACCCGGGTTGTGGTCAGGGCATTGAGACCACGTATAAAGATGACATCCAGCTCCGGTACGATCAGTATGTCTTCGGGAGTACCGGAGGTTGCGGTTGATCCCACGGTGATGGTGGCCCGCGCATCAATGCCCCGGCCGGTGACCGGATCTATGATGGTTGCGGTCAGCTATGTGCTGCCGGGCAGGGCACCGCTGGTGAAGAAAAATTTGGCGATTCCACCCGCCCCAATGGGGGCTGTGGCCTGCCCCATCCTGGCGACTATATTTCCATCCTCATCTCGTCCCGTGAATTCATTGATATCGTCTGTTGCCGGATCATCAAGGCGGGTGAGATAGCCGTGATTGACTGTGCTGAGGTCCATCATGACGTTGAGATCATCGCTGCCTGTGACGCTGCGTCCGTTCTTGTCGGTAACTCGGACGTTGATCTCGCTGGTGGTGAAACAGTTAATGCCAAGGCAGGGATCCGCGCCGAGGGGGTTAACCGGGATGTTTGCACGTTCAACGGTAATCTGAATGTT
>NZ_AGBG01000056.1:0-5595 GCF_000225005.1 Ectothiorhodospira sp. PHS-1
AATGGTACCCACGTTCACGTGCGGCTTCTTACGCTCGAATTTTTCCTTCGACATGGTCTAGCACCCCGGTTGAAGTTCTTGCTTTACACAAAAAGAGATACGTTGGAGCCCATAACCGGACTTGAACCGGTGACCTCTTCCTTACCAAGGAAGTGCTCTACCGACTGAGCTATATGGGCCGGACTCATTCACTATTCTGTTGGAGCGGGTGATGGGAATCGAACCCACATCATCAGCTTGGAAGGCTGAGGTTCTACCATTGAACTACACCCGCGGAACCCCGCACTGCCGGTAGCGCCACTCAGTCGCCTTGCCGGCACCCGCCCGCTCGAAGCGGCACACGGGACGCCAAGTAAAACACCTCACCTTCCCTGATTCAGGAAGGAATCCCGGCGCCCACATTTTCATGCTGAACACCGGAACCAGAAATCTGGTGGAGGGGGAAGGATTCGAACCTTCGAAGGCTGAGCCAGCAGATTTACAGTCTGCCCCCTTTGACCGCTCGGGAACCCCTCCAGGGGTGAAAGCCGGTGATTATTCGCATACGAGACCCTTCTGTCAAGCATTAATTTCGATTGAAGTGAAATTCCCGCAATGGCGGTGAATGCCTTGGGGAAGTGGCGCGAGGAAGGGAGCGCTTCCTTAATGAAGTCATCACGGGCCTTTGCTACGATGCCCGTTTCATCCTGCAAGATCCATCATCAGGGGATATCGCACGACATGAAGGTCACCATTTACGGCTCCGGCTACGTAGGACTGGTCACGGGCGCCTGCCTGGCGGAAGTGGGCAACCACGTCCTGTGCGTGGACATCGACCCCGACAAGATCGAACGCCTCAAGCGCGGCGAGATCCCCATCTACGAGCCCGGCCTGGATGACCTGGTGGCCGAAAACGCCGCCACCGGCCGCCTCGCCTTCACCCTGGACCCGGCGGAAGGCGTCAAACACGGCCTGTTCCAGTTCATCGCCGTGGGCACCCCGCCCGACGAAGACGGCTCCGCCGACCTGAGCCATGTACTGGCCGTGGCCCGCGCCATCGCCGACAACATGAGCGAATACCGCATCGTGGTGAACAAGTCCACCGTCCCCGTGGGCACCGCCGACAAGGTCAAGGCAACCATCACCGACACCCTGGCCCAACGCGGCTCCCAGGTGGACTTCGACGTGGTCTCCAACCCGGAATTCCTCAAGGAAGGGGCCGCCATCGACGACTTCATGAAGCCCGACCGCATCATCGTCGGCACCGACAACCCGCGCACCGCCGAACTCATGCGCGCCCTCTACGCCCCCTTCAACCGCAACCATGACCGGGTCATGGCCATGGACATCCGCTCGGCGGAACTCACCAAATACGCCGCCAACGCCATGCTGGCCACCAAGATCAGCTTCATGAACGAACTGGCCAACCTGGCGGAAAAACTGGGCGCCGACATCGAGCATGTGCGCCAGGGTATCGGCTCCGACCCGCGCATCGGCTACCACTTCATCTATCCCGGCTGCGGCTACGGCGGCTCCTGCTTTCCCAAGGACGTGAAGGCCCTGGAACGCACCGCCCGCCAGGTGGGTTTCAAGGCCCAGCTGCTGGCCGCCGTGGAGGATGTGAACGAGCGCCAGAAGGAACGCCTGTTCGACAAGATCCGCACCCACTTCAACGGCGACCTCAAGGGCCGCACCATCGCCCTGTGGGGGCTTTCCTTCAAGCCCAACACGGACGACATGCGCGAGGCCTCCAGCCGTACCCTGATGGAAGCCCTGTGGGATGCCGGCGTCCATGTCCGTGCCCACGATCCGGTGGCCATGGAGGAATGCACCCGCCTCTACGGCGAGCGCCCGGACCTGACCCTGTACGAAGATCACGAAGAAGCCCTGGCGGGCGCCGACGCCCTGGCCATCGTCACCGAGTGGAATGTGTTCCGCAGCCCGGACTTCGACCTGATCCGCAAGCAGCTCAAGACCCCGACCATCTTTGACGGTCGCAACCTCTACGAGCCGCGACACCTGGAAGACATGGGGTTTGCCTATTACGCCATCGGCCGAGGCCGGTCCATCCAGGCCTGAGCCCGAGGGATCACCATGTCAAACAAACCCATCCTGGTCACCGGCGGCGCCGGCTACATCGGCAGTCACACCGCCCTGATGCTGGCCGAGGCCGGTGAACGCGTCATCGTCCTGGACAACCTCTCCACCGGCTTCGCCGACGCCGTCACCCAGGGCGAACTGATCATCGGCGACGTCGCCGACAAGGCGTTGGTCAGCCGCATCCTGCACGAGCATGACATCGACACCGTCATGCACTTCGCCGCCCACACCATCGTCCCCGAATCCGTCGCCGACCCGCTCAAGTACTACGGCAACAACACCTGCGGCACCCGCAACCTGCTGGAATGCTGCGCCCGGGCCGGCGTCAAGCATTTCGTCTTCTCCTCCACCGCCGCCGTCTACGGCACCCCCCACGACGGCATCGCCCGGGAAGACAGCCCTACCGCCCCATCAACCCCTACGGCACCTCCAAGCTCATGAGCGAATGGATGCTCAGGGATCTCTCCGCCGCCGGCGAAATGCGCCACGTCATCCTGCGCTACTTCAATGTCGCCGGCTCCGACCCGCAAGGTCGCATCGGCCAGTCCACCGCAAAGGCCACCCTGCTGGTCAAGGTGGCCTGCGAAGCCGCCGTGGGCAAGCGCGCCCATGTCTCCATCTTCGGCACCGACTACCCCACCCCCGACGGCACCGGCGTGCGCGACTACATCCACGTCAGCGATCTGGCGGCCGCCCACCTCAAGGCCCTGGAACACCTCCGCGCCGGAGGCGAATCAGACACCTTCAACGTGGGCTACGGCCACGGCCTGAGCGTCAGGGAAGTGCTGGATGCGGTGGAGCGCCTGAACGGCAAGCCGCTGGACATCCGGGAAGAACCGCGCCGCCCCGGCGACCCACCCAGCCTGGTGGCCGCGGCGGACCGAATCCGCGCCACACTGGGCTGGACCCCGCGGCGCGACGACCTGGCGTTCATCGTTCGCACCTCGCTGGAGTGGGAACGGGCGCCGCGCTACTAAGAAGAAACAGGCCCGGCGGCGATGAACCGGGCCTCAGGACTGCCGAACAAAGGCCTTCCTGCCCAGGTGCATCATCAGCAAATGAGGGGGCATTTTCTGCCAGTGCCCCCGAATGATCAGCAACCACTCACTCAAACGCCGATGGACACCCCGATCCAGGGTGTCCGAAGGGGACAGGGACATCCTCAACCCCCAGTCCAGCACCGCCCCCCCGAACCCCACTGGATAACGGCGTCGCGCCAGATCCAGCACATCTCCCGGGACAGGGGTACCCACCAGACGATCCAGGTAATGCAGCGCCATGAAAAGGGGACGCTCAAGCCCGATCTCGGCCGCCCGCAGCAGCAGGCGCCGCCAGTCCTCGTCACCCGAAAAACCCCGGATCATCCCGTCCAGATCCAACAGATCCCGGAGCCCACCGGCCATCTCGCCCTCGGAAAAGAACAGATGCGTCGCGCTGTGCAGCACCCGGTCCTCCGGCGCCAGCACCCTGAAGAAACAGCCGTCGAGGGTCGTCGCGGCATCCATCAGCAAGTCCGGACGGGTCTTCAGACGGGCCGTGGGCGGCAGGATCGAATGATGGACGTCAAGGGTCGTGCCGCGACGGATATGCTGCAGCGGCGGCAATTCATGCATCCATTCACGGTAATAGCGCTGGTCATAGGCATCATGATGACTGTTCACCCAGCCCTTGAGCATCAGCGCCGCCTCCACCCGAGGCAACGCCTCCGGCGCCACCATGATGTCGATATCACCAAACAGACGCCCCCGGGCAAATGCCAGATCGGCCACATGGTAGGCCACCCCCTTGAGCAGGATGACCGGCACATCCAGCCCGGACAGCGCCTCCTCGATACAGGAAAGCTCCCACCGCAGCTCCTCTGCCTGGGTATTGACCCGGATAATGGCCCATTCCAGATGCTGACGGGGACCGGCGGGCACGGACGCCAGCAGTCCGCACTCATCGAAGCGCATCGCCAGCCTGCCGAGCAATCGGCTCAGACGAGCCTGCCTGATCAGCACATCCCACTGACCGGGAGAAAGGGCTCCCAAGGCCTCGGGATTGAGCACCCCGGACACGAGCAGCTCCCTTGCCGAACCACGCGCGTCAGGCAGCGGCATGGATGTCCTCCACCAGCCGCATACCCTCATCCAGACTACCGTAGCCGATTTCGTGGCACCCGCAACGCTCCACAAGATCCGCCAACGCTTCAAAACCTTGCCGACGCAGGGCTGAAAAATTGAAGGCGCTCTCCATCAGCAGTGCAAACGCGGCACCCTGCCCCACCCCGCGATGCATGGGCCGGGCACCACGGGTGAATTTCGGAAAGATCACCGCCACCGGGGCGGCCGGACGCCGCACGGCCAGTACGCTCTCCCGGGGCGGGCGCATGAGCGCCACCGAACCCTTCACGGTGTCCCGCACCGTCCCACTGAACGCATCCTCCCCCGCCAGCCCCTTGATCAGGTCGATGGAGTCATTCTTCAGACTGATCGGGCGCGCCAACCCTTCGATGCTGAGTGCATCCAGGGCCAGCGGCGCCAGCTCATCCGACAGCAACCGCCAACCGTGATGCACCAAGCCTGCCACCAGGGTGCTCTTACCGGAACCCGGCGGCGCGGGAATCAACAGGGCCTTGCCGTCCTTTTCCACCACGGCGGCGTGCAGAATCAGGCAATCCTTCACGGCGTCATGCACGCACCAGTTAAGACCCCATTCCAGCAACGGAAAGGCCTGCGCATGGGGCAAGGGGAAGAAAGACGAACTGCCGTCCACATGGAATTCAAGCTGCCTGCCGAACCATCGGCGCAGATTGCGAGGTGGTCTCACCTCCACATGGAAGTCGGCGAACCCTTCCAGGCTCACCGGGTGATGCCGATACATCCGCTGGACTTCATCGGCCAGGTGTTCAACGGGGGAACTCAGGCGAAAGGAAAAGCGCCCGAAATGGATAATGGCACCGGCACCGGCCACCAGCGCCCTGAAGTCACGGGCGGGGATGGCACCCACCTCAACCAACGGGAGGGAGGCCTTTATGCCGTCCGCTCCACCAACTGCATCCCCTCCAGGGTGGACATGACCTGATACAACGCTTCCTGGGTTTTGCATCGGAGATCTTCGGATCCGGAAGTTTCGGTGTCGGGGGTGCAGGACCGCAGTAATGCCATGAAATCGCCGCGCCCAGCCGCCAGATGCTCCAGCACCTCACCGTGAAAACGGGACAGCACAAAGACATCACCCGAACCCTGATGAAAGACGGCCACGCCATCATCCAGGGTTCGAACGATCACGCCCGCAGGGTGCAACCGCCAGGAGGCGGCAGAGTCACCGTACCCGGCCAGAGAGGCACTCAAGGCGCCACCACGACCCCGAATGTATCAGGTGCCCCATCGGTATAGAATGACGTGGTCCCGAATGTGCTGTGAAGATAGATCAGAACATCACCCTTCTGCCAAACGACGCCGGGCTTGACCGCATAACCGCTTCCGACATCAATGGCACTCCACATCTCAAGCACCTGAATCCTGCTCAGAGGCT
>NZ_AGBG01000055.1:0-5716 GCF_000225005.1 Ectothiorhodospira sp. PHS-1
GCCCCTGACCTTCATCACCCAGGAGATTCGCGAACAGGGCAAGGCCACCGGCGTGCTGAGCAGCGTACCCTTCAGCCATGCCACCCCGGCGGCCTTCGGTGCCCAGAACATCAGCCGCAACAATTACGGCGAGATCGCCACCTTCATGGTGCAGCGGGACCATCTGGATCTGATCATGGGCGGCGGCCACCCGGAATATGACGCCGACGGGCAACCCAGGTCCGAACCCCGCTACGCCAACGAGGTGGGCACCGGTGGCGGCTATATCCCCCGTACCACCTGGGAAGGCCTGCGCAACGGCACCGCCGGCGGCGACCGGCCCTGGCAGCTGATTGAGGACAAGTCGGACTTCGAGGCACTGGCCGCTGGCACCCTGCCCCTGACGACGTCGCGCCTGATCGGCATCCCCCGGGTCTATGACACCCTCCAGTACAACCGCACCGAAGCAGTCATGGGCACCGATGCCGCCAATCCCAGCGGCGTGGCCTTCAACCCCAACGTGCCCTCCCTGGAGACCATGACCCGGGGCGCCCTGACCTACCTGGGCCAGGATCCGGACGGCTTCTTCGTGATGATCGAAGGCGGCGCCGTGGACTGGGCCGCCCATGCCAACGACACGGCACGGATCATTGAGGAACAGGTGGATTTCAACCGTTCCGTGGCCGCCGTGGTGGAGTGGGTGGAGCAGAACAGCAGCTGGGATGAGACCCTGGTCATCGTGCTCACCGATCATGGCAACGGCATGCCCATGGGGCCGGACTCCGACACCATCCCCTTCCAGCCCATCCAGAACAACGGTGCCGGCGTGCTCCCCGGCGTGCGCTGGCATTACGGCACCCACACCAACGAAAACACCCTGATGTTCGCCCACGGCGCCGGTGCCGAATATTTCTACGACATGGTCATCGGGACGGACGCAGGCCTTCGGGACATCATCGGCTTCAGCGACGGCCGCTACATCGACAATTCAGCCGTACACCGGGTGATCTCCCGCGCCCTGAATCTGGAACTCACCACGCCCTGATGCCGGGCGCGGCCACGTCCCTCAGGATCTGATCCCCCACCGGATGTCCATAGCGGTCGTTGACCTGCTTAAAATGGTCGATGTCAAGCAGGATCAGGGACATGCCCTGTACCGCCAGCAAGGCCTCGGCTTCGTTGATGAGGGTCTCCCGATTGAGCAGGCCGGTGAGTCCGTCGTGCCGGTTCCGGTAGGCCAGATTGCGGGTCAGTTCCGTGAGACGCCGGTTGGCGCGGCTCAACTCCCGCTCGGTGCGATCGGCATGGTTGATGAGACGACGCATGTCCCGGATCACCCGGTCGAACTCCCGGATCAGTTCCCCCAGGGCGTGGCGGTGTTCCCGATGATCTCCGCTGCCCATGGCCCGGCATGCACTCTCCAGAGCCCGGATTTCGGCGTCGAAGAGGTCCGGCTCCGGCAACTGCACGCGCCTTGCCCTGCCGTCATCCGGAAGGTTCGCGGAAGTGAAGGTGCTCATGTGTTTTCGACGGGGATCGCCCGAAAGTGGATCTCAGGAAAGTCATCCGCCAGCTCCTGGCCAAACTCCAGCATGGTGTCGTCCTCGGCGTCGTGGTACCAGTCCAAGGTAATCTGGTTGCCGAGCTTGGTAGCGGCGTTGAGTTCGTCCACCAGATTGAACAGCATCTTGGTGCTGGAGCTGTTGAAATACCGGAGCTCGATGATCACCTGTACCTCACCCTCTTCCAGGGAGCCCAGGAAATCCCGGGTACGTTGCAGGATCTCGTGATAGAAGCCGACCGCACTTTCGGGATAGGACTCCCCCCGAATGCATAGACGGCGAGCGGCAAAATCGAAGTCCACTTCGGGGGTATTGGGGGAAGGCGGAATGTAGAGTCTGGTTTCCATGAAGTCGCTCCTGCGAATCGGACCTTAGAGGGTAGCCTTGAGGGTGAACAGCACATCCCCGCAAGGATTGGTTTCCAGGGCATATTCGATGGGTCCGCTGCTGTCACGCGCGATGGTCAGAAGCCCAAGCCCCGCCCCCTTGCTGTGCTCCGGTGCTTCCCGGCGCAGCTGCTCCCGGTACGATTGCCGTATCTGGTCCACGGACATGACTCGCAAGGCCTCCAGCTCCTGGCGCAGCTGCTGTGCCCACTCAGGGGTCACCGGGTTCTTGCAGATAATGAGAAAGTGCCCCGACTCCTGCGTGATACACACCGAGCCGGCCCGCATCTCATGCGTCCGGTCCGACTCAAGGGTCAGCTGATCGCTGGAGTAATGGACGATGTTCTGCGCCATTTCGATGAAGATGGAAAAGATCTTGCGGCGCAGACTACCCGGAGTCTCGGAACATTCCAGCCGCAGGCGCACCGCATCACCGATGGCGTTAATGATGTTCTGGGAGAAATAGCCGACGTAATAAAACACCAGCCCCTGGTTCCGAGTGATGCACGCCTGGCGATCGTGACAGGGAGAAAGATACTGATTCATGTGGGTCATCCGCTCAGGCACCAGGCCACAACAAGGCGAGTAAGGTGAGGTCATCCCGCAGCACCTGTCGGCCGCGATATTCGTTGAAGGCTTGCATGAAGACATGCTTCTGACCGGACATGTCCAGCGCGCGAGTCTCCAACAGAGTCTGGACAAGCCGTTTCTTGCCGAAGGCAATCCGTCGACGACCACCGATCTGGTCGATCACCCCATCGCTGGCCAGATAGAGACGCTGCCCGGGGGCCATGTCCAGCCGCTGGTTGCGCCACTCGTGATCCACCGGTGTAGCCGCGTAGCCCACCCCGCGACGCTCGGAGCGGATCACCTCGCCATGCCCCCCGCCTTCCGGGCGGATACGGATCAATGGCATCCGCGCCCCCGCATGCAGAACATGACCGGCGTCGGGAAACCCGCGCACTATGAGCCCCTCCAGGCCGTCATCAGAGTTGTCCGGATGCTCCGAACTCCGGGAAGATGCGCTATGCTGGCTCAAGGTCTGCTTGATGTAACGGTTCATGGAGGCCAGGAGCAGCGCCGGATCATCATGGCCATGGCTTGCTATGGCCCGTTCCAGGGCGGCCCCCGCAATCAGGGTCATGAAGGCACCGGGCACGCCGTGGCCCGTGCAGTCGAACACGGCGACAAGAAAGCCATCCGCCAGGTTGAAGCACTGAAAGATATCGCCACCCACCGTGTCCCTGGGCTGCCACAGCACCCAATGGGCATTTGGAAAGCGATCCGCCAGGGCCTGGCGGGAAGACTTGAGCAGGGAGGACTGAATCAGGCTGGCGTAATCGATACTGTCCACCAGCTGGCGGTGCTGCCGGGCCTGTAGATCGTTCATGGCCTGCATCAGGTCCAGAACATGCCCCACGCCCCGATAGCGACCATCCTCCACCAGGATGAACCCATCCGCGAACACCTTCTCTCCCGTTTGTACCGCCAGGGCAGTCAGGGTGTCGATGGAGGTATCCACGTCCACCACCAGGGGATTCTTGTCCATGAAGGCGATGCAGCTCTGGCGGCTGTAGAGTTCAGGGTAATAGGGCTTGGCCATCATGTTATGAAACAGGCTGCGATTGATCAGCCCCATGGGACGCTCTCCATGCACCACCGGCAGATTCTGTAGCTGGCGCTTGAGGCTGAAGATCTGGGCAATCTGCTCGTTGGTATGGCCCGGGGTTACGGGATCCACGTGAATCAGCAGATCCTGGGCAGACCCGATGAAATGGCGGGAAAGGGCCGAGGGAAGATTGTCCCCATCCTGACACTGAACGGGTGAAGCGGTCATGGCTGCACCAACGATTCCGATCGGCAGGCGGATTCGATGGCGAATCCGGTCATGGTGTCACCCCTTGCCATGCGCCTGTCCAGAAACAGGGTATTGCCTGCCTCTTCCTTGGCCCGGCACTTGACCTCGGAAGCGCGCTGAGAGATCTCCAGATGGGAACGGAAGCCACCCGGACACACCTGAACGGCCCCGATGGATAGACTCAGCAACGGGAAAAATCGCTCCTCACCCCGCCGGTCCAGAGTATGGATTCCTCCCATGTGTCGCTCCGCTTCATCGTAGAAACCCGTGACGGAAACCGCAAAACGGTTCAGCACCTCCCTGCACTGACGGCGCCATTGGTCCCCGGTCAGCACCAGGATGAAATCGTCTCCCCCCACATGCCCCAGGAAGTCCTCGGTTTCCTCCTGCACGGACCGCAATATGTCTCCCAGTGCACAGATGACCTGATCCCCCCGGGCATAACCATAGTAATCGTTGAAGGGCTTGAAGTTATCCAGATCACAATAGGCCACCACAAAGGGCACGCCCAGCTCGATGAGGCGATCCACGTGCTCATTGACAGGGACGCTGCCGGGAAGCTGTGTCAGGGGATTGGCATAGCGCGCATAACGTACCTGCAGGGCGGTGATCCGGCGCAACAACTCCAGCAGTCGACCGACACCCACGTATTGGCCCTCTCCGTCGATGATGATGAACTCATCATCGACGGTATCCCGAGCGGTCAGGGTTTCACTCAACTGCTCAAGGGGTTGGTCCTGACAAACCAGCAGCGGGTCCCGTTTCATGAAGAAACGGATGGGGCTGCGATCATGGAGTTCACGGCTGAATCGCTGTGAATAAAGCGCAAGAATGTCGTGGCGACGGATGATGCCCACGGGACGACCATCGTGAATGACCGGCAGACAATGCAGGCCGGGCTCCGCCTGGAAGCGACTGACCGTGTTCCCCAAGGGCTGCTCGGGAGATGTGGTCGGATTGGTTTGGGCCAGCACCGCCACAGTCTCGCCCCGGTGTCGCAACCGGGATACTTCGCCTCCCCGGGACCGGACCAGACAATGCAGCTCCTGCGGCGGATTGGCGGCCGGCCTGGCAAAGTGATACCCCTGCCCATAGGGAATCTCCAGGTTGCGCACCACCTCGTACTCGGCTTCGGTCTCAATGCCTTCGGCAATCAGACGGGTACCCAGGCTGTGGGCAATCTCCCGGATGGAATGCAGGAAATGGCGCTTGACCGGATCGTTGTGCACATTCTGCACAAAGTGCATGTCGATCTTCACGTAATCCGGTCGCAGTTCCGACCAATGTCGCAGACAGCTGTAACCTGCTCCCAGGTCATCCAGGGCAATGGCGAACCCCATTTCCCGGTAATGCCGCACCGCCTCGCGCATGATGTCGTACTCATGGATGGGCTGCTGCTCGGTGAGTTCGATCACCACCTGCTCGGCGGCGATACCGTTCTCCTGCAGGAGTTGCAGCGTCATGCCGTGAACCGCATTGCGGTCCGCCAGGACATCCGGATTGACATTCAGAAAAAGGCGTCCCGGAAGTCCCAGCTCGGCAAAGCGCGCCAGAATGACTCGACGACAGAGTAGATCCAGTTCAAACAAGCAGCCCGCGCGGGCTGCTTCGGCCAGCAACTTCTGCGGGGCATGCAAGGGGCTGTCGGAGGGGCCGCGAATCAGGCCTTCATAACCCATGATCCCACCGGGATGGAGGGCCACGACCGGCTGGAACAAGGCGTGCAGTTCACCACGGGCAAGGATGCATTCTATGGTCTGACAGGTAGTCACGGTGCAGATCCGGAACGAGGGAGGTTCGCCCGATCCCGGGGCGCAATAAGTACGTCACTTTAATCGGTCACTGTGACACGCCGTTGACAGGCCACTTGGCCGACCGCGGCAAGGGCCGACCCACGATGTCCGACAGGGGAGCCGGCCGACCGAACAGAT
>NZ_AGBG01000054.1:0-5754 GCF_000225005.1 Ectothiorhodospira sp. PHS-1
GCGCATGAAGGAACTCGACGGCAAAACCATCGTCTTGGGTCTGTCTGGTGGCATCGCCTGCTACAAGTCGGCGGAGCTGTGTCGCTTGCTGGTGCGCGCCGGTGCCGCGGTGCAGGTGGTCATGACCGAGGCGGCGGCACAGTTCATCACGCCAGTGACGATGCAAGCCTTGAGCGGCCGGCCCGTCGTCACCACGCAGTGGGACCTGCGCGAGCCCAATGCGATGGCGCATATCAACCTGGGGCGAGCGGCCGACGCCATCGTGGTGGCGCCCGCCAGCGCCGACCTGATCGCCCAACTGGCGCAGGGCCGCGCGGCCGAGATCCTGACCCTGCTGTGCCTGGCGCGACCCATCGAGCGCGTGCCGCTGCTGCTGGCGCCGGCCATGAACCGCGAGATGTGGGCTCACCCGGCCACGCAGCGCAACCTGGCGCAGGTACAGGCCGACGGGGCCACCGTGCTGGGGGTGGGGCAGGGCGAGCAAGCGTGCGGCGAGGTGGGCGACGGCCGCATGCTGGAACCCGAGGACATTCTGGAGGACGTGGTGGCGTGCCTCAGCCCCAAAGTGCTGGCCGGACAGCGCGTGCTCATCACCGCCGGGCCGACGTTCGAGGCGATCGATCCCGTGCGCGGCATCACCAACCACAGCAGTGGCAAGATGGGCTTTGCGCTGGCGCGTGCCGCGCGCGAGGCGGGGGCCGAGGTCACGCTGGTGGCCGGCCCCGTGCATTTGCGCACGCCACGTGGCGTGCGCCGAGTGGATGTGCAATCCGCGCAGCAGATGCTGGATGCGGTACTGGCGTACGCGCACGAGGCCAGCATCTTCATCGCCGCGGCGGCGGTGGCCGACTGGCGTCCGGCGCAGGCGGCCACGCACAAACTCAAGAAAGACGGCAGCGGCCAGCCACCGGCGCTGACGTTCGTAGAGAACCCCGACATCCTGGCCACCGTCGCGGCCTCGCCCCGTGCGCAGCGTGGTGAGCTGTACTGCGTGGGCTTTGCCGCCGAGAGCCATGACGTGCTGGCCAACGCCCAGGCCAAGCGGGTGCGTAAAGGCGTGCCGCTGCTGGTGGGCAACATCGGCCCGGCCACCTTTGGGCGCGACGACAACGCGCTGTGGCTGGTGGACGAGCGCGAGACGGTGGAGCTGCCACCCGCCAGCAAGATCGCGCTGGCGCGGCAGCTGGTACGCGAGATCGCACGCCGCCTGGGCACGGACGGCGGTGCGCGAGATCCGGGTCGATGAGAGTGGCGGCTGCGCCCTCTGATCGCAGCCGCCTGTTCAGGTGGCGGCGGTGCTGTGGGGCCGGATGCGAAACCACAGCGCGTACAGCGCCGGCACGAACAGCAGCGTGATCGCCGTGCCGACCGCCACCCCGCCGATGAGCAAGTAGGCCAGCGGACCCCAGAAGCTGTCCTGCGTCAGCGGCACAAAGGCCAGTACCGCCGCCATGGCCGTCAAGACCACCGGGCGCGCGCGCTGCACCGCCGCTTCCACCACGCCGTCGAAGGGACCCATGCC
The DNA here is from genome assembly GCF_000225005.1 of Ectothiorhodospira sp. PHS-1. NCBI lineage: Bacteria > Pseudomonadati > Pseudomonadota > Gammaproteobacteria > Chromatiales > Ectothiorhodospiraceae > Ectothiorhodospira > Ectothiorhodospira sp. PHS-1. Next base: position 1,523 of record NZ_AGBG01000054.1, read on the forward strand.
CGACTCGAAATTGTCGGCCACCTGCTGCGTCAGGATGAGCGTGTTGCGCATCAGGATGCCCGCCAGCCCGATCAACCCCAACAGTGCCACGAAGCCAAACGGTTGCTGAAACACGAGCAGCGCCAGTACCGCCCCGATCAGCCCCAGGGGCGCGGTGGCCACCACCATGAACGTGCCCGTAAACGAGCGCATCTGCAGCATGATGAAGATCAGCATCGCTGCCACCATCAGCGGCTGCAGTTTTTGGATCGAGCGGTTGGCTTTTTCGGACTGCTCCACCGAGCCACCGATGGCCAGTCGATAGCCCGGGGGCAGTTCGGCGCGCACGGGTTCGAGCGCCCTCCATACCGCAGCGGTCACGTCGTTGGGCTGTGCTCCCCGCACCTCGGCCTGCACGGCCACGAACGGTTCGCGGTTGTAGCGCTTGATGACGGGTTCCTCGTAGCGCACCTCCAGCGTGCCGAGCTGGGTCACAGGGATTTTGCGGCCGTCGCGGTTGAGCAGCTCCAGCCCGGCGAGCGACTGCACGTTCAGCCGGGTACCCCCCGACGCGCCGCGCGCCACCAAATCCACCGTGCGCGTGTCGCGCCGCAGTTGCGTCACGGGCACCCCGTCGAGCAGGAACTGCAATTGCTCCGCCACGTCTTGCGGGGTCAGGCCCATCAGGCGCAGTCGGTCGGCGTCGGCGCGCAGGTGCAGCACCGGCATGCGCTCATCCCACTCCAGGTGCGGGTCCACCACGTGGGGGTTAGCTTCCATCACCGTGCGCACGCGGTGGGCGATGGCGCGCACCTGGTTGGGGTCGGGCCCAAAGACGCGGAACTGCACCGGCCACGCCACCGGCGGGCCGTACAACAGCCGCGCAACGCGGATGCGTGCCTCCGGAAATTCGCCGTCGCGGATGTGCTGTTGCAGCGCGGCGATGATGCGGTCGCGCCCCGCCTGGTCGTGGGCCAGCACGATGAGCTTGCCAAAAGCCGGGTTGGGCGGCTCGGGGCTGGCCGAGATGAAAAAACGCGGTGCGCCCGCGCCCACGTAGGCCGACAGCGTCTTGACTTCGGGCATGGGCGCCAGAATCGACTCCAGCCGGCGCACGGTGCGGTCCGTCACCGCAACCGAGGTGCCCTGCGGCAAATAGACGCTGACCAGCACCTCGGTGCGGTCGCTGCTGGGGAAGAACTGCTTTTGCACCACCGTAGCCATGCCAATGGCCGACAGCACCAGCAGCGCCACTGTGCCTGCGACTACCGTCTTGCGGTGCACCACGCACCACGACACCAGCGCCCGCAGCCGCCGGTAGGCGGGCGTCTGGTACAGCGCATCGTGCGCGTGGCGCTGCTCGGGCGGCACGTCGCGCAGCAGCTTGACCCCCAAATACGGCACAAAGGTCACCGCCACCACCCACGACGCGAGCAGGCTGATGCCCAACACCCAGAAGATGTTGCCGGCGTATTCGCCCACACCTGAGCGCGCAAAGCCGATCGGCAAAAATCCTGCCACTGTCACCAGCGTGCCAAACAGCATGGGGGCCGCGGTCACGTTCCAGGCGTGGGCCGCGGCGCGGATGCGGTCCCAGCCTTCCTCCATCTTGACCAACATCATCTCGACCGAGATGATCGCGTCGTCCACCAGCAGCCCGAGCGAGATGATGAGTGCGCCGAGCGTGATGCGATCCAGGTTGATGCCCATGGCCTTGAAGACCAGAAAGCTCAGGCCCAGCGTCACAGGGACCGCAATGCCCACGATCAGCCCGGCGCGCAGGCCAATGGCCAATATGCTCACGCCCATCACCACAGCCACCGCGACCAGAAATTTGATCTGGAACAGGTCCACCGCCTTGCGGATCGCGTCAGCCTGGTTGGTCAGCTGTGTCAGCTCCATGCCCAGGGGCAACTCGGTCTTTTTGGCCTGCAGGTAGCGCTCCAGCCGCTCTCCCAGCGCCAGGCCGTTTTCACCCTTGTTCATGACCACACCGATCAGCACGGCGTCCTGGCCGCGCGCGCGCACGAGGTAGGTGGGTGGATCCTCGTAACCGCGCCGGATGGTGGCGATGTCGCCCAGGCGGATGACCTTTTGCCCGGCCCGGATGGGCAGCGCCGCCAGCGTCTGCGGGTCGGACAAATCGGCGTCGAGCCGGATGTACAGGCGCGGGCCGTCGGTTTCGAGCCGACCGGTGGGTACGAGTCGGTTGCTCGCGTCGATGGCTTCGAAAATCGCCTGCGGCGACAGCCCCAGGTTGACCAGGCGGGCGCTGTCGAACTCGACGAATACGCGCTCCGTGCGCTCGCCGATCAGCACCGCTTTGTGTACCCCTTCGATGCGTTGCAGCTGGTCGCGCAGGCGGTCCGCTTCGCGCGCCAGGTCGGCCATCGGCAGCCCCGGCGCAGTCAGCGACAGCAGGCTAAAGTACACGTCGGCGAAATCATCGTTGGAGATCGGGCCGATGACGCCTGCGGGCATTTCGCGCTGCGCATCCCACATGCGCTTGCGCACCTGATAGAACAGCTCGGCTACCTTGGCCTGCGGGGTGTAGTCGTGAAACTCCACCTGCAGCGTGGCCTGCCCAGGGCGCACGGTGGTTTCGATGCGGTAGAGGTACTCGACCTCTTGGATGCGTTTTTCCAGCCGGTCGACCACTTGTTGCTGCAGTTGCTGCGCCGTGGCACCGGGCCACAGCACGTTGACTTGCATCGCGCGCACGGTGAACGCCGGGTCCTCGGCGCGGCCCAGCGAGGCGAATGCGTAAATGCCGCCCAGCACCGACAAAATCAGCAAAAACAGGGTAACGGCGCGCTCGCGCACCGCCAGCGCCGACAGGTTGGGCAGGCTCATCGGGGCAGCTCCCGCACGGCCATGCCGGGCTGGATCAGGTGCGTGCCCAGCGCGATGACGCGATCGCCCGCTTGCAGGTCACCCTCGACCGTGGCCTGGCGGTCATCGGTGTGCCGCACGCGCACGGCGACCGGCTCTGGCCGACCATCACGCACGCGCCACACGCGCGGACCTTCGCCGCGCTCATCCAGCGCGCCGATGGGCACGCGCCAACGCACCCCGTCGGCTGACGCTGTGCCGGGCAGGGCAAAGCGTGCGCTGACCACGCTGCCCAGCGCCACCGTGGCGGGCAAATCCGCCACGCTGTAGCGCGCGCGCCGGGTGCGCGCCAGCGCATCGACCATCGGGGCCGCCTCGCGCAGCCGCAGCGGGCGACGTTGGCCGTCGGGCAGGACGGCCTCCCCCTGCGCGGGGGGCAGCACCCCGTCGGGGAAGTGGACCTCGATTTCGCGCTCGCCCGCCTGCGCGAGCACCGCCACCGGCTGGCCCGGGCTCACCACCTGACCCGGCTGGCCGCTGACGTCCACCAGCACGCCCGCGGCGGGGCTGCGCAACTGCGCATAGCCGCGGGCGTTGCGCGCCTGCGCCAGCCGCGCGGCCGCCGCGTCGCGGCGGCTCTGCGCTTCGCGCAATGTCAATTCGGCGCGGTCGAGCGCCTGGGCGCTCACAAAGGCGCGCGCCTGCAGGTCACGCACACGCGCCACGTCGGCCTGCGCGGTGCGCCACGCCGCCTCGGCAGCGGCGGCGTCGGCTTCAGCGGCCCGCACCGCTTGCTCCAAGTCAGCCGGGTCCAGCTCGAACAGCACCTCGCCGCCACGCACCGTCTGTCCTGCATCCGCATGGCGAGTGCGGATGCGCCCGCCCACCTGAAACGCCAGCGGCGCCTCTACGCGCGCCTGCACAGTGCCGGACAGGCCTTGGGCGGCCCCCAGGGCGGGTTCGATCGTGGTGGTGCGCACCAAGGGGACGCTGTCGGCGGTAGAGGTCGGCTCGGCGGCTCGCTGGCATCCCAGCATCGTCATGGCGGCTAACAGGCTAGCGCCAGCGGCCACGAGTCGGGTCGATCGAAAGGCCATCACGCAAATTCCCGGAAGTCATTCATAATTGAACGGTATCGTAATAGCCAAAGCTCTGCCATCCCACATGCCCACGACATCCCATGCCCGGGGGCGTCCCGTCGATCCTCGCAAGGACACGGCGATCCTGGGCGCCGTGCGGCGCGTGCTCCAGCGCGAGGGGCCGTCGGCCGTCACGATGGAGCGCATTGCGCATGAAGCCGCGGTGTCCAAAGCGACGCTGTATCGCCGCTACCCGGGCCGTCAGTCCCTGCTAGAGGCATTGGTGGCGCGGGATGCCGAGCGTGTCTTTCGTGCGCTGGACAAACCCGCGGCGGGTTTGGG
>NZ_AGBG01000053.1:0-6385 GCF_000225005.1 Ectothiorhodospira sp. PHS-1
TACATACGTCCTCTGTGGTCGCGGGCCTTGCCCGTGAAGGCGGTGGGCACCTGGCCTTCTCGCAGCGCCTCGCCGGCAGGCCGGCTCCCACGGAGGCAGGCTCAGGACATTTCCACGTCGAATGCCACGACCTGCCGCTGTTCGCTGGGGCAATAAAAAGTGGGTGTCCCCTAGAGAGAGAGATCACGTCTACCATGGCCGGAAACCCTGGGATGTGCCCACCCGGCTGATCGACTGCATCGACGCCGACGAGGATCTGCTTGAACTGCAACGCGATGGCGACTACGCGGTCAAAGACCTCAGCAGCAATGCACCGGCCTATGAGGACTTCTCCAACCACCCTCTGCTGCGGGCAGGACTGGCGGCCCTGGCATGGGCCTTCGTCACACACTTTCAACCCGAGCAACTGGCCCGGTTACTGCGGGATTTACCCGATGAACACCCCCTCACCCGGCAGATATTGATTTACATCGTCCGGGTCCACACAATGACCGAAGATGAATTCAAGCAAGGGGTGGCCATGGCCAAACCCCATCTCGTGGAGGCACTTACCATGTCGCTGGCTCAGGAATGGATGGATCGTGGCGAAGCTAGGGGGATCCAGAAAGGCGTGCACAAAGGCGAGGCCCAGATGCTAGCCTGGCTGCTAGAGCAAAAATTTGGGTCACAAGCCCCCAAGGCCTATCAGGAGTCTATCGAAAAGGCTGACGAACCCCAGATCAAGACTTGGTCGGCCCGTCTGCTCACCGCCGACCGCATCGAGGATGTTTTCAAGGACACACCGCCCATGCAGTGAACTGCTGGGCCCGTTCTGGGAGCGATGTCCAGAACGATGCCTCCGTGCAGTAACCTGCCCACACCCCGGCCATGGACCTGGTCGGGAAGCCTTGGACGGACCCATGCCGCGCCCACGCTGCCAGCAGATCTCCATCACCGACACGCCCTACTACCACGTCGTCTCACGCTGTGTGCGGCGCACCTTTCTGTGTGGACAGGATCAGGCCACCGGCAAGAGCTTTGAGCACCGGCGGCAATGGATCGAGGACCGGATCCGGCTGCTGGCCTCCCTGTTCGCCGTGGACATCGCCGCCTATGCGGTCATGTCCAACCATTATCATGTGGTGGTCAAGCTGGACCCCGCCCAGACCGATGGCTGGACGGATGACGAGGTACTGCGGCGCTGGAGCTGCCTGTTCAAGGGACCACTGCTGGTCCAGCGGTATCTGGCCGGAGACCCGCAGGAAAGCTACGCGCTGAATCAGGTGGCGGAGTTCGCCCGGTGCTACCGGCAACGGCTGGCCAGCCTGAGCTGGTTCATGAAGTGCCTCAACGAACCCATCGCCCGGCAGGCCAATCAGGAGGACGGCTGTACCGGGCACTTCTGGGAGGCGCGGTTCAAGTCCCAGGCCCTGCGCACCGAGGCGGCGCTGCTCAGTTGCATGGCCTATGTGGATCTCAACCCGGTGCGGGCCGGGATGGCGGCCACGCCGGAGGCTTCGGAGCACACCAGCATCCGGGAGCGGATCACCCCGCGATTCGACCTGGCCCAGGCCGTGCGTGAACATATGCAGTTAGAGGCCCTGCTGCGGTTCGATGGCCCGGTGAAACCATTGCTGCATTTCGAGGGCGCATTCGCTGACCGGGAACAGCCCGGCATCCCCTTTGCCTTCGAGGATTACCTGGCCCTGGTGGACTACACCGGGCGGGCCATCGACCCCCGGAAGAAGGGCGCCATTGCCAACACCCTGCCGCCGATCCTGCAACGGCTGGGGTTCACCCCAGATCAGTGGCTGGATCAGAGTACGCGGTTTGAGGCCAGGTACCAGCCACAGCGACGACAATCCACAGCCTGACACGGCCTTCTTTCCCTGCCCAAGTGCTCCCCTGCGGTGGTCATGCCGAGGTGAAACCGTGGGTGGTGTTCAGGGCCGAGGTTGAGATCGGGGAGAATCGGGGGCTGAAGGCGGTTTGGGGCCTGAGAATCGGCCCGGACCCGGGGGTGAACCCCTGTTGTCATAACGGGACATAATGCGAACCACCGCCAATACCCCACCAAAACAATCAAGAGTGCCTGTCCCTCTTCCCATCTTTTTATGAAGACAACATGAATGCGGATTTGCTGATCGATTTCATGAGACGCCTGATCAGGGGAAGTGGGTGCAAGATATTCCTGATTCTGGACAATCTCAAAGTTCATCATGCGCGCAAGGTCAAAGTATGGCTAAGCGATCATACGGCTGAGATAGAAGTCTTTTATCTACCACCGTATTCTCCTGAGTTGAATCCTGATGAATATCTGAACTGTGACCTGAAAGCAGGCGTTCACAAAGGTCCGCCAGCGCGAAACAAGGATCAATTGAAACAGAAAGTGCTGTCTCATCTTCGCAAACTGCAAAAACTGCCTAAGCGGGTTGCGAGCTATTTTCAGGCTGGACCCATTCAATATGCAGCAGCGTAGCTATTTGATTGCCGGGTTAATATTCTCTGGCATCTGGCTGATGGGAGAATCCAAGCTCTGGCAAATGTATGTCAGGGCACCCTTGACAATACTGCTGGGCATCAGCATTGCCTTCTACTTCATTAACTCTTCAATGCCTTATCGAGAAGAGCAAAAAAAGTGAACGCAAAGTCTTATGAGTGATGCGCACAATTGCACGTAGCCCGCCCAGCGGCCCATACAGGTTGCGATACTTCCATAAAAACCCCAGCTTATGGAAAGGCGTATTACGCAACCTCTCTCCATCATGATGACGCAGAACCACAATAGCCCTTGGCGCCACTGAAATCCTCTCACCGGCCAGCAGGACTTCCAGCGCAAGTGCCTTGTCCTCGGACATTTTCAGCGCCTCATCAAATCCACCGATACTGAAAAACAAGGCCTTCTCAATCAGAAGATTTTGACCTCCGGTGCCTGGATTGCGCCGCAATATACGGGGGATGGTCATGCCCTGCGGTGAAGGACATTTGTAAGGCTGCGGCACCTCATGACGTAGCACATCCTTGCGCCCATAGACACAGCGTGTTCCTTCGGCCTGTAAAACAGCCCATGCCTCACGCAGAAAATCAGCATCCCACCAGTCATCGTCATCCAAAAATGCCACGTGTGATCCTTGCGCCATGGCAGCACCAAAATTACGGGCTCTGGATGCACCAATGCGTGGAGGCAAGCGAAACCGCTTGACACCTTCGGGCAGGGCGGCGGAATCCGCATCCCGAATACCATTGTCCACCACAATCACTTCGATGGGCTTGAGCGTCTGCGTCAATGCCGATGTCACGGCCTTGTACAGAAAATTTGTCGATCGATCACAGGTGGGAATCACTACCGAAATCATATTTTTCTCATGATCTGAAGAACACTTCATCATAATGTCCGGACTGAAGCCCCATGCTGGGAAGATAGCCGAACTGCTCAAGAAATTCATAGAGTGATGCTGAGTCGGCTCCAAACCGTTGTAGATGCATGTCGTTCACCTCCACAACCAGCTTTTTCACTCGCCCGGCAACCAGGAGTTCCTGGATACCCCTGAGCACTTCGAGCTCATAGCCTTCAGTATCAATCTTGACATGGATTTCCTTGAAATGACCAAACCTTTCAATATCGTCCAGAACAATCGGACCCGCCAATATCCGCTCACCCGCCGCCGAGACGAATGCCGCTCCTGAATTACCTTGCTTACCCGCATCAAGATATAATTCACCTCGCCTTGAAGAAACGGCCTGCCTAAAAGAGTGAATACATGAACACTCATTCAATGCAATATTTTCTTGCAAAAGATTGAATGTTGCCGGTGATGGCTCATAGGCCATTACCATGCCCCCGCCACGCATCTTAAGTGTTTTTTCCGCCAATATGCTGGTACACCCCTGATTGGCACCAATATCTATAAACAAGGCATGACCCGGCAACGACTTTATGAAGTCTTCCACCACCCCATAACTTCCTTCAAAGCCGATGCGATTCGCATTATCGTGCCAGCGAACAATCATCGGAAAGCCATAAGCCGTCATGGCCGCCGCACCTTGCAAATAGGGACCCACTTTCCTGGCAAACCGTTTACGGTAGCGATGGGATGGAATATTCCTCAAAATGAAGGCGGCTGGCGGAGCAAGCCATTGCTTCATATCAATTGACATATTCAATCACCACCTTATTTTCAAGTTCATCTGTTGCACGCAAGGTCGATCAGGCAAGCCCAATATCCCGCAGCCAGCCTTTGCAGGTGCCGGATGAATCCGCCGGCGCGACATGATCGCCCGGGGGAACCACCGAAAGGCAATCCCTTGCAAAATATTTCAGATCCGATGAGGATTGAATCAGCACCTCATGCTTGAATGAAGGCAAATAAAGGCCTTCCACCTCAAACATGGGATAGACGTAGGCGGCAGGAATGCCATACAGGAAATTCAGGTTCTGAGCCGCACTCGAATCGATGGTCACGACACCGGCAATATCATATAAACCCGGAAGAAGTTCTCCCGGCAAAGCGGCATCTTCATGTAATTTGAAGGACTGAGATTCAGTCGGCAACGGCAATTCATCCGTGAGACGTGGATGAGGCTTCAATACTAGGGTTGCATTCATGTTCTCGCAACAGGATGCCAGTTCCCGAAGGCATTCCGATTCCGCGGACATGACCGCGGCATGATTCTTTCTGCCTGGGGCGGACCCCAGATAAAGGATAACTTTGTTGGGCATCACGTCCCGCGCTGAATACCCACCCTGTCCCCATGCGTTCAAGATAGTGTCTGCCACACTTTTTCGAAAAATACCGGGAGGCAGACTCGATACATGGCATTTTGAAGTAAACCAGGCCGGCATTTTTTCAGGTCTGCGAACCATGCAGGCATCGAGTCTTGCCAGAGGCGGCGACAGTCGAAACAGGCGCCTCAAGGGACTCAAACGCGGGGATGACAGGGTCGTATGGATGCTGTTGGACACCTCAAGAAATATCACTTTTGTCCCGAAAGCTCGCCTGACATGATCCGACACTTCACGGTTCAACGGTTTACTGATGGAGAACATGAAGAGAACGTCAGGTCGAATCCCGTCCAGGTGCTTGATGATCAAGCCCATATCCCGAGCATTGCGTTCACGAAACTTCCTGCCGGCCCGGACACCATAGCCTGGCGTATGGAACGCCACCCGCGACTCAAACCCCGGCACCAAGGTTGCCAGAGCATTGAACCCCTCGTATCGAGAAGCCTGAAGCAGATGTGAATTGACATGCCTGCCGAAGTGACTGGCCAGCATGGCCGAGAAGACCACATGCACGGGCTTGGCTGTCAAAAATACGACGTGCATCATCTCAATACTCTAACCGATCAACCATCAAATGGCTGCCATATAGTGAATCAATACCCGTGAATCGCCTTGAAATATCGTTCAGAAAGCCCCCCCCCCGGAACCCAGACGACGAAACAGACAGTCATAATACCGATAGATGCGACTACCGCCCGCGTATGCCCTGGAAGTCAGGGCAAAATCCATTTTTCGCTGCAAGTCTGCCGTGAACTTGAAGTGCAGCATGGTGAGCAGGATTTCCTCGGACGGGGCCTGGCTGGCTCGGTGTGAGCCATCGAGGTAGACGCCCGCCCCCCAACGGAGGATCGGTGTTTTCACGCAGGCGGTGGATGGCGTTGGAAACCCCAGTACACGGATCATGGCCGCCGGAACATGCCGGTTGATCCAGTGGCGTTTGCATACACCATGCTGCCGAAACAAACGCCAGGAAGCCCCTTTATATTCCAGAGCAGGCTGGGCCGCGGGCCGGAGAGTCAGCAGGCATCGGTCATCGAAATACGGATAACTCTCCACCAAGTCCTGAAGTGAGGCGGGATGGATGCCCCTGCGCATATCTTCAAGGGTTGCCGGATACATCTCCAACAGAGAAGCAGACACAACACGAATATCGGCCTCGTCCAGCACACGGAAGAAATCGGACACGTCCGTGAAGCGCTCCGGCAACAGCAGAAATTCGTCGGCATCCGCATAGATGGCGAATCCGTCGCCCAGAAAATGATGGGGGATGATGGATTTGAGCAATACACCGAATCTTCGCCTCCGTACCTTGCCCGATACAGGGTCCGCAGGCAGCTCGACATCGTCGCCATAAAGCTTGTCACTGACAAGAATACAGCAGTCGGGCTGTTCGGCCAGAAACTCAAATGTTCCATCCCGTGACTGATCATCAAAAAACAGGAACTGCCTTACCCCCAAGGACCGGTAGTAATTCAGGAAGGCGGGGAGAAAAAACATCTCATCGCGCACAATGGAGTACACGGTCGGCCGACCAGGCCTCACGACACCATGGGCAAGCCTCAATGAATCGGCAAATGCCGCGGCAAGATCATTCACGGCCACCCCAGGATCACCCATATAATA
>NZ_AGBG01000052.1:0-6532 GCF_000225005.1 Ectothiorhodospira sp. PHS-1
TGAAGTCTCTTACCTGGCCTTCGCCGACATGCTGGTGGAGCACGAGCGTCAGACCCGTGAGGCCAAGCGCATCGACCTCTACCAACGCCAAGCCGGGTTCCCCAGCGACAAGCGCCTGGAGGGGTTCGACTACCGGCATCAGACCACCATCACCAAGCGTCAGATCAGCGCCCTGCTCGACTTCGCCTTCCTCGACAATCGCGAGAACCTGGTGTTCATCGGCCCGCCAGGGGTGGGCAAGACCCACCTGGCCATCGGCATCGGCCAGAAGGCCATCGAGGCCGGCTACCGAGTGCTGTTCCGCAACGCCCTGGACCTGGTCGAGGAGCTGGAGCTGGCCGAGATGAAGGGTGAGCTGAAGAAGACGCTGCACAAGCTGGCCAAGGTCGACGCCCTGGTGATCGATGAGCTGGGCTACCTGCCGATGAGTCGGCAGGCGCGCTACGCGCTGTTCCAGCTGATCAACCGGTTCTACGAGCACCGGTCGCTGATCATCACCACCAACAAGGACTTCACCAGCTGGGGGGAGTTCTTCCACGACGACAACGTGGCGGTGCCGATCGTCGACCGGATCATCCACCACTCGCACCTCTACCTGCTCGGCGGGGAGAGCTACCGGCTGAAGCAGAAGACGCTCAGCTGACGATCACGGGTGGGTCAAAACTAATGACCGCTGGTGGGTCACTTCTGATGGCCATTGACACCCGGTGACGGTTCGGTCCGATACCAGCACCTCGGCAACACGGCCCTCGGCCAGCGCCTTCTCGAATTCGCTGTACGGCACCGGCTCGACGGTCTGCGCCGCTTGCCAGTAGTTCTGGAGCGTCAGTAGTAACAGGCCGGCGACGATCCAGTACCCGACGTTCCATTGATCTTTCTTTTCCATCAGTGCTGTTCTCCGGGAGTGGTTTCGCTATAGAACGGGCGTGAACAGGCGGGCGATACCGTCGCGCAACTTGATGGCCAGCGGGCGCGCACGCACCGCCGCTGGCGTGACGAGGGTCGACCTATCACGTGTGGCATCGAAAAGCGCCTCGAGGCGTGTGCTCAGTGTTTTGTCATACACCTCGACATTGAACTCGAAGTTGAGCCGCAGGCTGCGCGCGTCCCAATTGGCCGATCCCAGGCAGCACCAGCCACCATCGACCAGCATCAGCTTGGTGTGATCGAACGGGCCGGGCCGCTCGAAAATTCGTACGCCGTGCTCCATCACCTGCCAGTAATGGGCGCGGGCAGCCCATTGCACGAAGCGGTGATCGCCGTTGGCGGGTGTGAGCACATCGACGCGCACACCGCGCAGCGCGGCTATACTGAGCGCTGCGATCATCGGCTGATCGGGCACGAAATAAGGCGTCCAAATGCGCACACTGTGCCGAGCCGCGTTCAAGGCCCCCATGAACGTCCAGCGTATCCGGTCAAGGGTTTCGTCCGGGCCGGCCTCGATGCCTCTGGCCCAACTGTTCCCCGGCGCGGTCGCCTGCGCGACTGGCTCGCCCCAGAAGGACTCATCGAGTCGCTCACCCATGGTGTCGCACCAGTCTTCGGTAAAACACTTCCGAAGATGCGCCACGACCGGTCCCTGTATGCGGAAATGCAGGTCACGTTGTGCGCGGCCAGGGTCTTCCGGGTTCCAGTAGGGGGTGTGGATGTTCATGCCGCCGGTGAAGCCCGTTTCGCCATCGATCACTAGCAGCTTGCGGTGATTACGCAAGTGCGCGGCATGAAGGCGGGCAGGAATCAGCGTGGGGTTGAAAGGTGCCACTGGCATCCCGCTTCGCTTCAGCAGCCGGTAAGCATTTTTGTGCACCCAGCGTGCGGAGACATCGTCGATCAGCACTCGCACGTGCACGCCGCGCGCATGCGCCTGTCGCAGCGCTGCGACAAACTGCGCGCTGATCCCTTGGCCGTCGAAGATGTAGGAGACCAGGGCGACGCTGTGCCGCGCCGACTCGATCGCGGCGAGCATGGCTGGGTAGGCCTGCTCACCATCGAGTAAGGGCTCGATCCGATTACCGGCGGTCAGTGGCTGACCGGTGGTTCCCCCCACCAGATGCACCAGGCCGGCGAACGACGACGGCAGTGCGTCAGGAACCTCCAGACAATCTGCCGCCGGCGATGCATAGCCAGTGCCCGGGTACAACTTTCGCGCCCGCCGTTGATAACGGTTGATGCCGAACAGCAGGTACAGAAGCGAACCAACCAACGGCAACAGCGTGATCAGCAGCACCCAGAGGGTGGCCGATCGCGGGTCGCGCTTGTAGATGACCGCGTGCCCCGCAGCGGCAAGCGCCGCCGCGAGCGAGAACAGGGTGGCTGCCCATGCCAAGCCATGAAGGTCAGAGACAGCCCCCATGCTTCAGGAGGGATCGCTTGCCGGTTTCTTTTTGCGGGAGCCCTTGCCCTTATGGCCCTTCGCCCCTTCGTCCGGCTTGGCCTCGTCAGGCTTATCGGTCTCGACCCCGCCCTTGGGCGGCTCGGTACGCTCGAAGCTGACCCGATCCGCCTTGTCGTCCCAGCGGGCGATGACGTGATCGCCCTTGCCGATGCCGCCGCCCAGCATCTCACGCGCCAGCGCCGTTTCCAGCTCGCTGCGGATCACGCGCTTGAGCGCACGCGCCCCGAACTCGGGCTTGTAGCCTTCTTCGGCAAAGTGGTCGATCAAGGTCTGGTCGAAGGTCAGCGTCACACCCTGGCTGGCGGCGTTGCGCGCCACGCGATCGAGCTGCAGCCCGACGATGTGACTGATCTCTTCTTTGCCCAGGGCATGGAAGACGATGATCTCTTCGATGCGGTTGAGGAACTCGGGGCGGAAGTGCCCGCGCAGCACGTCCATGACCTCGGTCTTGGTCTTCTCGTACTCCTCACCGGCCGCACCACGCGCCTTCAGTCGCCGCTGGATGATGTCCGAGCCCAGATTGGACGTGGCGATGATGATGGTGTTGGTGAAGTCCACCACGCGCCCCTTGCCGTCCGTCAGGCGGCCATCGTCGAACACCTGCAGCAGGATGTTGTAGACGTCGGGGTGGGCCTTCTCGATCTCGTCGAGCAGCAGCACACTGTAGGGCTTGCGACGCACTTTCTCGGTCAATTGACCGCCCTCGTCGTAGCCCACGTAGCCCGGAGGAGCACCCACCAGTCGAGCCACAGTGTGGCGCTCGCCATACTCCGACATGTCGATGCGCAACAGTGCGCCCTCGTCGCCATAGATGGACTCGGCCAGGGCCTTGGCCAATTCGGTCTTGCCGACGCCAGTGGGCCCGAGAAACAGGAACGTGGCCACCGGCTTGCTACCTTCTCGCAAGCCCGCGCGCGACAGCCGCACTGCATCGGCGACGGCGCGAACTGCTTCGTCCTGCCCGACCAGGCGCTCGTGCAGACGCTGCTCCAGGTGCAGCAGTTTCTCGCGTTCCTCCACCGTCAGTTCGTTGACGGGGATGCCAGTCAGGCGCGAGACGATCTGGGCCACGTGCTCGGCCTTGACTTCGGCGCTGCCCGAGGCGCGCTCGCGCTCCCATTCCTCGACGCGCTTCTTGAGCTCGGCCTCCTTGGTTTCGATGTGCTTGCCGATCTCCGCTGCCTTGTCGTATTGCTTGCGGGCTGCCACGTAGTCCTGCTCACGGCGCAGCTGGTGCAGCTCCGCCTCCAGCTCCTGCACGGCGACCGGGCGCGCCGTCGCAGACAGTTTGACGCGCGCGGCGGCCTGATCGAGCAGATCGATGGCCTTGTCCGGCAAGAAGCGCGCGGTGATGTAGCGGTCGGAAAGCTCGGCGGCGGCGATGATCGCTTCCTCCGAGATGCTGACCTTGTGGTGCGCCTCGAAGGTGTCGCGCAGGCCGCGCAGGATCATGATGGCCTGCGCCACGGTCGGCTCTGGCACCGTCACCGGCTGAAAGCGGCGCTCCAGCGCGGCGTCCTTTTCGATGTACTTCTGGTACTCGTTGAGCGTGGTGGCGCCGATCAGGTTCAGCTCGCCGCGCGCCATCATGGGCTTGAACACGTTGGCCACATCCAGGCCGCCTTCACCGCCGCCCTGGCCGGCACCGACGATGGTGTGCACCTCGTCGATGAACAGGATCATTTCGCCCTGGTGTTCGGAGATCTCCTTGAGCACCTTCTGCACGCGCTCCTCGAACTCGCCCCGGTACTTGGCACCCGCCACCATCGCATTGATGTTCAGCTCCACCAGGCGCTTGTCGCGCAGCGTTTCGGGCACTTCGCCAGCCACCATGCGCTGCGCCAGCCCCTCGACGATGGCCGTCTTGCCCACGCCCGGCTCGCCGATGAGCACCGGGTTGTTCTTTTTGCGCCGCGCCAGCACCTCGATGGTGGTTTCGATTTCCTGAGCCCGGCCAATGACCGGGTCCAGCTTGCCGTCACGCGCCATCTTGGTCAGGTCGCGGGAGTATTTGTCGAGCTCCGGCGTATTGGTGGGTGTTTCGGCGCGGCCGTCCTCGGCATCCTTGCCAACTACCTTGCTGACCTGCTGACGCAGAGCCTGCGGCGTGAGGCCATAGCGGCGCAGCAGGTTGGCCGCTAGCCCTTCGCCTTCTTCAGCCAGGCCCACCAGGAAGTGTTCGGGCCCGACATAGGAATGGCCGAGCTCTTTGGACGCGACGAAGGCGCGGCTGAGCGCATCCTTCACGCGCGGCGACACGCCGATTTCGCCCTCGAAGGGTTTGTCACCGCGCCTGGCTTCGGACTCGATCTGGCGCTTGAGGTCGTCGACCTTGATCTTGAACTGGCCGAGGATGGTTTTGACCACGTCGCTGTCGGTCAGCGACAGCAGCAGATGCTCGGTATCCACCTCGGGACGGCCAAACTCGGCGGCATGCTTGGCGGCTTCCTGTAACAGGGCCTCCGATTGTTCGCTGATCCGGCTGGCCAGCCCGCCACCACGACGGCGCGGTGCGCCGCCCCCCGCGACGGCGGGTTCGCCGAATGAGGCATCGACCACTTCATCGCCAGTATCGGCGGTCACGGGACTCGAGTCGTCACCGATGCGGAAGAAGTCGCTGCCCAGAAAATCTTCGAACAGCCCGCTGCGCGAGCCAAACAAGGCTTCCAGCGGGGATACGGTACGTTTTTGCTGGCGTACCAGTTGGCGGTAGTGTTCGTCGCACAACAGCATGGTGCTTTGGCGACCATTAATCTTGGCTTCTACCCGCACCGTGGCGGGTTGGCCGCAGACTTAGCATTGTTTTCTGGCCATGCTGGCACTCCTAAGTTGGCTAAGGCGGCGAGGCGCCACATCTCATGGCACCTCGCCTCCAGGTTGGTTTGTTGTCTGATGAACAGGCAGGTCAGTTGGCGTCAGCCGTTGATCGGAATCGAACGACCCTGCTTCGGAACACTGGCCTCGCGTTTATCCATCGTGATGGTGAGCACACCATTCTTGAAATCGGCCTTAATCGAGTCCTGGCTGGCATCACCAGGCAGGTTCAGGGCACGCTGGAAACTGCCGTAGGAGCGCTCGACCCGATGGAAGCCGCCTTCATTCTTTTCCTGCTCCTGGCGTTTCTCACCGCGCACCACCAGCACATCCTCGTTCAGCGTGATCTGAATGTCCTTTTCCTCGACGCCCGGAACCTCCAAAGTGATCCTGTACTGCTTATCGGTTTCCTGGATGTCGAGGGCCGGCTTCAGCATGCCCGGCCACTCGGATGGCCAGCGTGGCATGGCCAACGCCGGAAAACCGAAGCCCCGGAATGCATCATCGAACAGACGGTCAATCTCACGATGCAATTGCAAGATCGGACTGACCGCGCCTGCAGCCACCGGCTGATCATTGCGCTGAACCGGCAGTGAGGCGGTGGCCTGCTGTTCTTCCTGTTCCTTCTTTAACCAGTTCCAGGGAGCCAATTTCTTGAAATTAAAATCCATGTCACACCTCCAGAAAATAATGAACTGAAAAGTTGCTTGGTCTGCTTGCCTGCTCAGACGGACATCACATGCAGGCGACACGGCTTGCTGGAAGGGTTTTGCTGTTCACGTTCGAGCATAACCTCCTTTCTGGGTCCCGCGTGGCGATCGATCTTGAATCCACTGATCGATGTCGCTTCGGCGAAAGCGCCATGTTCCACCCACTTTGAATGCCGGGATCTCTCCGTGCGCGGCCAGGCGGTAGAGCGTGCGCTTGCCGACCTTCAGATACGCCGCCAATTCATCGAGCGTGAAGATTTCGTCTAGGCCAGTTTTCATAGCGCCACCAGACACAGCCTTCCTCTCGCTGTTCAAACGTTGCAGATCATTGCATTCGCTTGCAATAGTGTGCGGCTTCTTGGAGATTTCAAGGGAGCCTACCGTAAAGTCTTGATTCGTATCAATGACAACGCTGATCTCGCCACGTTCGCTGTACGCAGTGAATTGCTTTGAGGCAAGCAGCCCCAGGCCCCCCCTGGATCAAACACCGATCCTCACGTTGTAGCCAAGCGCCCGCAGCCCCTTGCTCGTTCGCATGTTCCTTGGCGGAAACTCATCAGGTCGAGCCCAGCCGACGATTTCCCCGAGGCTGCTCAGACCCTGGAGTATCCCC
>NZ_AGBG01000051.1:0-6930 GCF_000225005.1 Ectothiorhodospira sp. PHS-1
TGCGAAAACGTGGGGATACTCCAGGGTCAGAGGCATGACTCTCGAGTCCCAAACGCTGCGCCTCCAATGGAATACTGCCTCCCCCTGCAAACGGATCATGAAAGGCGGGTAACTGGTCCGGGTTGAACAGTTCTGCCGCCTGGGGGTGATTACGGTTCAGGTGGCAGGTCTCCCGCCAGCTTTCCCGGATGGCCTCCCGGGCACGGCCCAGGACTTCCTCATTGTTGGTGTTCTCCCACTTCACCAGGTCGCGGATGATCTGGAACAGCTTTTCCCGCTTGATCTCGGCTTCCTGCTTGTTCACCCCATAACCCAGCTCCCGCTGATAGCCGGGATCGTTCACCAGTTGGGCGAACAGCACCGCCCGGGCCGCCGCCAGGGGCCGTCTGGCCCACCACAGATGCAGGGTACTGGGATGGCCATGGCGGATGGACTTTTCCCGGGCCGCCGCGGCGTTGATGTCATCCAGCGGCAAGGCCACTTCGATCAGTTTTTTAGGAGATTTGATGGTGGTCATTCCAGTTCCAGTAGAAGAGAAAGCGTTTTCCTGACCCGGTCGGCATCCGCCGCGGACAACTGGCCCAGCTCTCCCCGGATCAGGCGGGCATCCAGGGTGAACAGCTTGCAGCGCACCACCGAGGGCGCGGGCAGACCGGCGGCCGCCAGATCCTCGATGGGGCAGTCCAGGGGCCAGGATGGGTTCTTGGCGGAGGTGATCATGGCCAGCACCCCATGCCCCGCCGGCCCATTGAAGGTGGTCGCGCTGGACAGCACCAGGGCCGGGCGGTTCTTGGTGGCGGTACGGTCCGTGAATGGAAACGGCACACGCACCACCTGCCAGCGCTCAAAGGTCACGGTAGGCTTCCTCATCCGCCGCCGAACCCCATTCGCTGAGGGTGCCTTCCACCGCCCTGAGATATTCAAGATCCAGCGGCTGCACCCGGCGCACAGAGGCGCTGCCGTCCCCATGTATTTCCCAGGCCAGCAGATCCCCGGGGCCAACCTGTAACGCGGCACGGATATCGGCGGGGATGGTGGTCTGACCCTTGGCGGTGATCTTGGCGATAACGGTCATCGGCATGCCTCCTTACTGTAAGGACTCCTTGAGTCTAGACCGCCGTCGTGGCCCTGGCCAGCAATTGCTCCAGATCCAGGTTGATGCTGGACACCGCCCAATCGGGTTCCTGGGTGAACGGTTTGTGGACATAGAACGGTCCTTCCCAGGTCTCACCCTCCACGAGAACGATGGCCAGCCAGAACTTCTCCGCCTGGTTCATGCCGTAGAGGATTTCGTTGCGGGAGACGGTCACCGTGGTCTGCCCCTTGGCGCGTCCCTTCACTTCGATGTGTCGGTCCGGCGGCAGGGAACCATCGGGATTGACCGGGGGCCGGGCGGTGATGTCCCAGCCGCATTTCTGCACCGAAACATCAAATACCTGATGCCCCATGGCCCGCTCGGCATCCATGACGGCCTGCATGGCAATGCGCTCGACCCGGGCGCGGGCCTGGGCGTCCGCCGTGAAGGCGGTCTCGCCCTTGCGTTCGGCCAGCAGGCCCCGGGGGATGACCAGGGCACCGCCGATCACCACCGGTGGACTGGAGACCGTCTGTTTCATCGCCTCCAACTCCCGGCGGCGCTGGTTGAGTCGTTCGGTCAGTTCATCCACCCGGCGTCGGGCCATTTCCGGCTGCAGGCGCGGCTGTTTGCCGGCCTTCATGTCGTCGGTGAGCTTGATATAGCGATCCGACCAATAATTGATTTCCTTCACCAGACGCTCATTGACGGCATCCAGCACCTTGTCGGCCTGCCGCTGACGCCGGAACTTCACTTCCTGGTAGTGATCAGGAATCAGGGCCTGTACCGCATGGTTCAGGGCCAGAGCTTCCAGATCCTGGGTGAGCCAGGGGGCCTGGAGCAGATCCCTCACCCGGTCCAGGTCATCGTCGCGGATGGGTTCCAGATCCAGATGGGGCGCCCAACCGGCATGACCGCCCTGCCCCCGAGGGTCAATGGCCACGAACTGCAGACGCCGGGATACCACCCGCGGCGGATGCCCCCCTGCGCCCTGCCCCTCGCGGATGGCATGGTCCAGCATGAACAGCATCCAGGGTTCGGTACCGTCGTCGTTGGGGTCTACCAACACCGCGCCCTGCTTGAGTTTGGACCGATGGGCCGAGAGAATCAGGTCCGTCATGGCGTGTATGAGCGGATGCAGGGGGTGGATCAGATCGGCCATGGGCTTGCCGGGAAGCCGCACCTGGTCCTTCTCGAAACAGATCCGCTCGTATTTCTTCAGGACCGGGGCACTGCTTTCGCTGATGACCCGATCCCGCTCCCGAATGGCCGCCGGGACATGGCGGATTTCATGGCGCCCGTTCTCGCGGGGACGCAATTCCCCCTGCAGGTGCTCAAAGGCCTGGACGAAAAAGGCCCGGATGAAATACGGCTGCAGTTTGCGGGCCTCGGCCTTCTCCATTTCTTCCTTGACGGCGTACAACGCCTCCAGATCCATGTGCTGTTCCACCAGGGCGTGACGGCGGATGATCTCCCGCAGGTGTTCAGTGTCCAGGGCACCTTCGATCACCTGTTCCAGACGCGCCTTGACCTCGGGGGATTCGCCGTAGCGGATGGCTTCCACCAGCAACTCCTTGAGGGAGATGTTTTCAAAGGCTTCCCCCAGGATGTCGAACACCTTGCCGCCGAGGGCGGTCTTTTCCACTTCCAGCTTGTCGAACAGTTTCTGGAATACTGCCCCTTCCCGGGTCTCGTTGGCCACCAGGTTCCACAGATGGCAGACCTCGGTCTGGCCGATACGGTGAATGCGCCCAAAGCGCTGTTCCAGCCGGTTCGGGTTCCAGGGCAGGTCGTAGTTGACCATCAGGTTGGCGTTCTGCAGGTTGACGCCTTCGCCCGCGGCATCGGTGGCCACCAGAACCAGCACATCGGGGTTATGGCGGAACTGCTCCTGGGCCTTGCGCCGGTCGTCCCGGTTGGTGCCGCCATGGATGGTGATCACCGATTCAGGGCGGCCCAGCAGGCTGCGGATGAGGTCCAGCAGGTAGTTGAGGGTGTCCCGGTGCTCGGTAAAGATGATCAGCTTGCGGCGACTGCCGGTGGCGGTGTACATCTCCGGGCTGCTCTGCAACAGATGGGAAAGTTCTTCCCACTTGCGGTCCTTGTTGGACTGCACCAGTGCCATGGCCTGCTGTTCCAGCGCCCGCAGGCTGAAGATTTCCGCCTCCAGTTCGGCAATGGTCTCGGCGGCCGTGGCTTGATCCACCACCTGATCGGCGTAACGCTCGTACTCTTCTGCGTTCAGTTCCTCGTCCAGTTCGTCCAGGTTGTCCGGCAGGACGATCTGCCTGGGGACCAGATAGGTGCCCAGGCCAGAGGCCATGCCCTCCTCCCGAACACCCTGACCACGGGCCATCAGCCGCATCTCTTCAAGCTTGTCTTCCAGCTTGCGGCGGCGGCGGCGGAGCGATTGGTAAATGGCCTCGGGGCTGGAGGCCAGGCGCCGCTGCAACTGGGTGAGGGCAAAGCCCACGGTGCCCTTGCGCTTGCCGGACAGGGCATCGGCCCGGTTCATTTCGTGGCGCACATACTCGGTCACATCGTGATAGAGCGCGGCTTCCAGGTCCGACAGGTCATAGTTGGCGGTATAGGCACGTCGCTCGGGGAACAGGGGGGTGCCGTCGAACTTGAGCAGTTCTTCCTTGACCATGCGGCGCATCATGTCGGAGACATCCACCTTGTGGGCGCCTTCGCGGAACTTGCCGTAGAAGCGGTCCCCATCCAGCAGCGACAGCCAGATCTGAAAATCCTCTTCCTTGCCGTTGTGGGGCGTGGCCGTCATCAGCAGGAAATGGCGGCTGAGGGAACCCAGCAATTCCCCCAGTTTGAAACGCTCGGTCTTGTTGACCTTGTTGCCGTAATAGTTGGCCGACAGCTTGTGGGCCTCATCGACGATGATCAGATCCCATTTGGTGGTGGCCAGTTTTTCCTGCAGTGCCTTGTTGCGGGAGAGCTGATCCAGGCGGCAGATGAGCAGATCCTGCTCGTCGAAGTAGTTGCCGGAGGCGCATTGCTCCTGTTTTTCCCGGCTGAAGATTTCGAACTGCACCCCGAACTTGTCCAACAGTTCTTCCTGCCACTGTTCCGTCAGGCCACCCGGTGACACGATCAGGATGCGCCGGGCATCGGCCCGCAGCAGCAGTTCCCGAACCAACAGACCGGCCATGATGGTTTTCCCGGCACCGGGGTCATCGGCCAGCACGAAGCGCAGTGGCTGACGGGTCAGCATGGCCTCATAGACGGCGGCAATCTGGTGGGGCAACGGCTCCACATTGGAGGTATGCACGGCCATCATGGGATCGAACAGGGCGGCCTGGCTGATGCGGTAGGCTTCCAGGGCCAGCTTGAAGTCTGCACCGGGGGCATCCAGCGCCCAGGGGCGCCCGGCCTGGGCCAGGGACAGATTGGCCTCGTCGCTGCGAAACAGCATCTGATCGTGCAGTTGTCCCTGACTGTCCCGGTAGATGACGGTGAGGGCATCCGTGCCCACCGGCTCCACGCTGACGATGCGGACGATCTCGTCATGCCGGATGCCGCGCACCTGGGCGTCTTTCCTGACGTCTTCGAGCTTTAGCATGGCAACCTCTCCCACTGGCTGATCCGGTCCGTGGATGGCCGATCTGGCGGCCGGTTCCAGTGTGGGTAATCGGGTGGGCAACGATCCATGTGCGGCAGGCTCCTTGGAGGGACATCAAAATCGGGAATGGGTCACAGAAGCTTTATGCCACTATTGCAATGTTTCCTCAATCGGGGGGAGGCGCTTCGGCATCGTTTACGTCACTGTCCCCTGCCCGCTGACCCACTGGGCACCCATGGCTGCAGCGGGTCACGCCTGAGAATGCCCATGTTTGGGTAAACCATAAAGCCTTCACCATGGCCGGGACACGTCCTACCCTGCCCCCATGAAAGCACTGACCTTATGGATTGTCCGGTCCTTGGGCCACAAGAGGCAGCCGGAGAGCGCGCTGAACATCTCCGATGTCGCGCCATCCCATCTCATCCCGATCCAGGACAGCACTGCCCTGCTCCAGCCACCCCACCGACAGGCTCTGCTGACCCAGATCTCCACCCTGACTGCCCTACCGGCCAGGCATTACCAAGCCTTGGTCATGGCGGCCATCCACCGCTATGCCGCCCATGTGCAGCGTCTCCCGGCCTCTGAGGCCCACCACCATGCCGGACTAGGGGGTATGCTGGACCACGGTCTGGATGTGCTGCTACAGGCACTCCTGATCCGCCGGGGGCGGCTGCTGCCCGTGGGTGCCACGGCGGAACGCATCGCCCAATGCCAGGATGCCTGGACCTATGCCGTGGCCACCGCAGCGCTGCTGCACGACATCGGCAAACCCGCCGTCGATCAGCAGGTGTCGCTTTACGACGGCCGGGGACACAGCCTGGGCCACTGGGAGCCATGGGTTGGCCCCATGACCGCAGTCGATGACTGCCGACATTACAGCATTGAGTTTCGCCGCGATCGTAGACACCGGTTTCACGAGCGGGCGGCGCCACTCCTGGCACACCAGATCATCCCCGCTCGAGGCATTGCCTGGCTGGCCTCGGACCAGGCGCTGTTCGCCGCCTGGCTCGCCACCCTCTCGGGTGACATGGACGACGCCGGGGCGCTGGGGGAGATCATCCAGCAGGCCGATGGCCTGTCCGTGGCCCGCAACCTGGGCGCTGGTGATGGGGTGCGCCCCGTCGCCAGTCGAACCAAGCCCCTGTGGGAGCGGCTGCTGATCGGATTGCGATACCTGCTGGATCAGGGGGAATTGCCGCTCAACCGCAACGGCGCCGCCGGTTGGCTGGTGGGCGATGACCTCTGGCTGGTGTCCAAGCGCACCGTGGATGCCCTCCGCGCCCATCTGGGGGCCGAGGGGCATGCCGGCATCCCCTCCTCCAATGACCGCATCTATGACACGCTCCAGGAGCATGGCGTTCTGGAACCTTGCGGAGACCGGGCCATCTGGCGGGCCACCGTGGCCGGTGATGGTTGGTCACATGATCTGACCCTGATCCGTATTCCCGCCCGAAAGGTATGGCCCGACCCTGGCAGCAGACCGGATCCGTTTGATGGCACCGTCACGCCTATCGAACCTTCAACACCGGATACCTGCTCAGAACAGCATCCAGAGCCTGGTATCAGCGCCCCTCGGATGAGCGAGGACACCATCATCATGGGCCAGGAAGAAACCAATGAGAGACCGCCGGAAGATCCGGGGCACGCCCAGGCCCGTGATGGATTGATACTTGCCGCGCCGCCCCCAGAGGCAGCGCAGGGCTTTAACCTCCCTCAAGCACCTTCCACCGACCCCGGCCAGCAGTTCCTGCAATGGCTGCGGCAGGAGGTGTCGGCCCGTCATCTGGACGTCAATACACCCAACGCCCGTATTCATGTGGTATCGGAAGGGGTTTTGCTCGTCAGTCCTGCCGTGTTCAAGGACTACGCCGCCCGCCATCCGGATCACCCTGGCTGGGAGTATGTGCAAAAACGCTTCATCAAGCTCAAGCTGCACCAGAAACAGACGGATGGCACCAATGTTCATCGGTATCTGGTCCGAGGGGCGCGCCGCCAGTCGGTGGTCAAGGGGATCCTTCTACCCAACCCACGCATACTATTTCCCCACGCGGAAGCGCTGCCTGCGGCAAACCCTCATCTGCAGGCATCTCCATCATCGGGTGCCTGACTGGTGACGGCAAGCCGATGGCGCAACCTGGAATCCATTGGCCGGACCCGTCACAATGCCATGCCTACACGACGATGACACCGGTGATTCCACAGAATCGGATCAGACCCAGAGTCGAATCCGAGAGGGTCTTTCTGGCCAGTCCATCCATGCTCAAGAAATACGACGCTC
>NZ_AGBG01000050.1:0-7081 GCF_000225005.1 Ectothiorhodospira sp. PHS-1
TAACTGGAACTCGCTTTTCAGTGGGCCGAAGAACGCTTTAGACTGGTACCATTCGTGACGACCGAGGTGAATTGAAAGCTCATGCCCAATTATCAGGCCATTACCAAAAATGACTTTGCCCACCTGCGCTGGAAGCGCTTCGATAGTTACCGGTTTGCGGCACAGGATGCCGTTGCTCCGCTGGTGGCGCAGGAGCTGGCCAGGGCCTGCATGAGTCTGCCCATCGCTTTCATCAGGCAGAACGAGGCATTCATTCCCGCGGTCTTGCAAGGCTTCAAGCCCGGACAGAACCTGCTGGTTGCACCTGATGGCCGCTGGATCGGACCCTATACGCCGGCCGCTTATCGCGGCTATCCCTTTGCCCTGGCCCAGGCCGCCGATGATCAGCTTGTGCTCTGCGTGGATACCGACAGCGGTCTGGTAGGCGAGAATGAGCAGGAAGCATTTTTTGAGGATACCGGAGAACCCGCAAAACCGCTCAAGGATGTACTCAGCTTTCTGCGGCAGGTACGCAATAACCGCGAACTGACGCCGGGGATGTGTGCCGCGCTGGAGGCGCATGGGCTGATCGTGCCCTGGCCGCTGAAGATAAAAACCGAGTCCGGCGAACAAGCCATCCAGGGGCTCTATCGGATTGATGAAGAGGCCCTCAATGCCCTCGACAGGGATGCCTTCGATGCCCTCCGCCAAACCGGTGCGCTTCCGCTCATCTACTGCCAGCTGCTGTCCATGCAGCACATCCAGACACTGGGTAAACTGGCCGAAGCACACGCCAAGGTTACCTCTGCTCCCGCCAGCCTCGATACCCTTTTTGGTGAGGACGGCGACACCTTGAAATTCGATTTCCACTGAACGAGCCCGGATCACAGGCTCCCGTGAACAGGTAAGCCCCATGAGCGACTGGACCGCCGGTTATGTGGCCGACATCGGCTACACCTACGGCTACTACGCAGAGCTGAATCCCCTGCGCTTGCACTTGGCCTTTCTCAATGCCGGTCTGGTTCCCCCCGCAGTGGGTGCGGCCTGTGAGCTGGGCTTTGGGCAAGGCTTGAGCGTGAACCTGCACGCGGCGGCCGGCATGACGCACTGGCACGGCACCGACTTCAATCCGTCCCAGGCAGGCTTTGCCCGAAAACTGGCTCAGGTGGCCGGGAGTGGAGCGAATCTGAGCGACGAGTCCTTCGTGCAGTTCTGCGCCCGTGATGACCTGCCCGATTTCGATTACATCGGTCTGCATGGCATCTGGAGCTGGATTTCGGATGAGAACCGGACCGTGATCGTGGATTTTCTTCGTCGCAAGCTCAGGGTAGGCGGGGTGCTGTACATCAGCTATAACACCCAACCCGGTTGGGCCGCCATGGTACCCATGCGTGATCTGCTCATCGAGCACGCCGAGGTGCTGGGGGCCGACGGGGCGGGTATCGTCAGCCGTATCGACAGTGCTCTGGCCTTTGCTGATCAGCTGCTGGCAGCGAATCCGGCTTTCGTCCGCGCCAATCCACAAATCGCTGAGCGGATCAATAGAATCAAGGAGCAGAACCGTCATTATCTGGCCCACGAAGTGCAGCCTGCTGCCGATGTCAGCCTGAAGGTGAGCGGCAGCCTGGGGGAAGCCACATTGCAGGAAAGCGTGTACCGCCCCTTCCTGGAGCAGTTGGCCGACCATCGGCCGCGTACCCTGGGTCAACTGGAAAAGGCCCTCAAGGACACCGGCATCAGCTTCCCGCAGGTACTCCAGGCGGCGCTGGTCCTCAGCGCCACGGGTGCCT
Organism: Ectothiorhodospira sp. PHS-1; assembly: GCF_000225005.1. NCBI lineage: Bacteria > Pseudomonadati > Pseudomonadota > Gammaproteobacteria > Chromatiales > Ectothiorhodospiraceae > Ectothiorhodospira > Ectothiorhodospira sp. PHS-1. The sequence goes on from NZ_AGBG01000050.1 coordinate 1,770, forward strand.
TGCTGCCGGCGCAGGAGGAAGCCGTTATCAGCAAGGCGCGCAAGTGCACCGACCGGCTCAACAGCCACCTGATGATGAAAGCCCGCGGCAGCAATGACCTGAGCCATCTGGCCAGCCCTGTCACCGGGGGCGGCATCTCCGTGCCGCGCTTTCAGCAGCTATTTTTGCTGGCCCGCTGTCGGGGACACAAACAGCCTCAGGAGTGGGCTGGATTCGTCTGGGAGATCCTGTCCCTGCAGGGACAACGCCTGGTCAAGGACGGCAAGGCACTGGAGGATGCGAACGCCAACCTGGCCGAGCTTACCGAGCAGGCCCAGGTCTTTGCCGATCAACAGTTGCCGATTCTCAAGGCGTTGCAGATCGCCTGAGTTGGGTGACCATGAATTGAGAAAGTCGCGTTCTCGTCTCTTTCATGACTGGGGCTCACCCGCCGTGAAGCATGAGCATTAGCGGTCCTTCCCGGCGGCTGTGATAAACTCCCGCGAGCATGACGCTTCACTCCGGAGGCCTGCATGGCTACTGATCAGCGCCTCAGACTCCCCATCGGGATTCAGACCTTCTCCGAGATTCGCGAGGGGGGCTATTACTACGTGGACAAGACGCCGATCATCGAGCGCTTGGTCCACCAGAACAAGTACTATTTCCTCTCCCGTCCCCGACGCTTCGGCAAGAGCCTGCTGCTGGACACCCTACGCTGCCTGTTTGAAGGCCGTCGGTCACTCTTCGAGGGGCTGTACATCCACGACCGCTGGGACTGGGAGACCGTCCATCCGGTGATCCGCCTGAGTTTTGGCAGCGGTGTGATGCGCAGCCGCGACGAGCTGGACGAGCGCATTCGCCATCAGCTGCGCAAGCATCGGGAGCGCAGAACCCTGTTTACCCACCTGCGCAACCATGACCTGGCCGGGTTGGAAAACCACCTCAAGTCCCTCTATGCGGGCCTGCCTCACGACTGGTACCGCAACAACCCCATCGCCCAATACGAAGGGCACTATGCCAGTGTGTTTTACAGCCACTTTGCGGCCCTGGGGGGGCAGGTCACGGTGGAAGACTCCAGCCACCACGGCAAGGTGGACATGGCGGTGGACTTTGCCGGGCACATCTACCTGTTCGAGTTCAAGGTGGTGGAGCAACTGCCCGAAGGCAAGGCCCTGGAACAGATCAAGGCCAGAGGCTATGCCGACAAATACCGCGCCACCGGCAAGCCCATTCACCTGATCGGCGTGGAATTCTCCCGCGAAAGGCGGCAGATCGTGGCTTTTGATGTGGAGACGATCCGAGCCTGACGCCTGGACACGTTGTTCAGGCATTGATCCTGGCTTCTCCCCCCCCCCATATTCGCCTTCACCATCCAGACCCGACAGGGTGTGGTACGGGGTGCTGAAACGGGTGGACGACTATGGCTATACTTTTTCAACGTTAAACTGACACAGGAGGACGCGACCTGGGCCGCGTGGTCGTGCCGAGCACGATGCGCTATCCCTGCCCAGCCTGAAGGGCGGGGTTTCTCGCGCAAAATGATGAATCCATCCTTGCGGATCGCAGTCACCGGTGCCGGTGGCTTTGTGGGGACGGCGCTGTGCGATGCGCTGGCAGGGGAGGGCAGGCAGGTGCTCCGTCTGGTGCGCCAGCTCCGTCATCCCCGGGATATGGCCGTGGGCCATCTGGGGCCGGATACGGACTGGCGGGTTCTGGAAGGGGTGGAGGTGGTCATTCACGCCGCTGCCCGGGTGCATGTCATGGATGAAACCAGTGGGGACCCGGCAACGGCTTTTCGTGAGGTGAACGTGCTCGGCACCCGGCATCTGGCAGCAAGGGCCGCCGCGATGGGGGTGCGTCGTCTGGTCTTTCTCAGTTCGGTCAAGGTGCACGGAGAAGCCTCTCGTCCGGATCGCCCCTTTACCGTCGATGACGTGCCTGTCCCTGAAGATGATTACGGCCGGTCCAAGTGGGAAGCGGAGCAGGTCCTGTGGGAGGTGGCCGCAAAAACCGGGCTGGAGGTGGTGGTGATCCGGCCTCCACTGGTCCATGGCCCCGGCGCAAAGGGCAATCTGGCGCGTCTGATGCGCTGGATCAGCCTGGGTATTCCCTTGCCCCTGGGGGGCATCGATAACCGGCGCAGCCTGGTGGGGCTGGATAATCTGGTGGATGTGTTGCGTCTGTGTGCGGATCATCCCGGCGCCAGCGGCCAAACCTACCTGGTCAGTGATGGCCGGGATATTTCCACCCCGGCACTGATACGCCTGCTGGCGGCGGAGATGGAACGCCGGCCCCGGCTGATTTCCGTATCTCCCCGGTGGTTGCAGCGGATGGGGCGCCTGTTCGGGCGCGGTCGGGAACTGGGTCGGCTGTGCGACAGCCTGCAGGTGGATGACAGTCACCTGCGTGACCATCTGGGATGGGTGCCTCCGGTATCGCTGGAAACAGGGTTGAGCCGCATGGTGTCCGGCGCATACCATCACCGCCCCGTCTGAACTTCATCGGTTGTTCAAACCCTCATCATGTCAGGTGTCTCATCCATGTCGGCAGGTCTCTTGTTGATCCTGGTGGCCGCGCCGCTCTGCCTGTGGCTGACCGGCATCCTGCGTCGCTATGCCTTGAGCAGAAATCTGCTCGACGTGCCCAATGCCCGTAGTTCTCATCGCCTGCCCACGCCCCGGGGCGGGGGGCTGGCGATCGTGCTGGTGGTGCTGGGCATGTTGCCGGTGCTCTGGCTGCTCGGATGGCTGGAGGCCGGCGCCCTGATCGGACTCTGGGGGAGCGGCCTGCTGGTGGCCCTGGTCGGCTGGCTGGATGACCATGGCCATGTGCGCGTGTCGTGGCGGCTGTTGACGCATTTTGCAGCGGCTGGCTGGGGGCTGGTCTGGCTGGGCGGACTGCCGCCCTTGCCGATGATGGGGGCTGTCTGGGACATGGGTTGGGCTGGCCATCTGCTGGCCATGGTGTATCTGGTCTGGGTGCTCAATCTGTACAACTTCATGGACGGGATCGACGGCATTGCGGGTATTGAGGCCGTCACGGTCTGTGTCGGGGCCGTCCTGCTGTCGTGGCTGGCGGTCGGACAGGCCGGCCTGCCCGCGGCGGGGGTGACGGGGGTGTTGGCCGCCGCCTGTGCCGGATTCCTGTTCTGGAATTTCCCTCGGGCACGGATCTTCATGGGGGACGGGGGCAGCGGGTTCGTGGGTCTGATGCTGGGTCTGTTGTCGATTCAGGCGGCGTGGGTGGCGCCGGAACTGTTCTGGGCCTGGGTGATTCTGTTGGGTGTGTTTGTGGTGGACGCCACCCTGACCCTGGTCCGTCGGGTGGTGAGGGGGGTGCCGTTCCATCAGGCCCATCGCAGCCATGCCTATCAGCATGCCGCTCGCCGACTCGGGCGGCATCCGCCGGTGTCCCTGGCCGTGGGCGCCCTGAATCTGTTCTGGCTGCTACCCCTGGGGGTTTTGGTGGTCCTGGGGTGGCTGGATGGGGTGCTTGGGGTGTTGCTGGCCTATCTGCCGCTGGCGTGGCTGGCCTGGCGGTTCCGGGCAGGGGTTGGCGAGTAGTGCCGGAAAACACCACCCCCGTGGCTGGGGTAAAATGCCGTCGCTCCCATTTTGGAATCTTCGATGCAGTCCCTGCTGATCATTCGTCTCTCCGCCATCGGCGTGGAGACCGATCCCTTTCGTTACCACTACCAGTAACACCCCCACAGCCAGGAGTGCCTGCCTTTCTTCTGGTGGTGGCGCCACCTCTCATGGGAGCCGGCAGGCCAGGTGCCCGCCGTTTTCGCGGGGAAAGCAGGTGGGACAGGCACTTGCTTGTCCACTACCTTGCTTGTTCTTCACACCAAGTTAACTAATGGTTAACATGCCTCCATGTACACGGTGACGTTCAGCAAGCAGGCGACCAAGACGATGCGCAGACTGCCGCGCAACGTCGCCCGTCTGATCAGCGACAAGGTCGATCAGCTCACCGGTGACCCGGAGAGCCTGACCAATCAGGTGAAAAAGCTCACCGATCATCCCGGCTACCGGCTACGTATTAGCGACTGCGGAGGTGCCTACCAATGAGTGTGCAGATCATCGAAAAGGACGGCCGGCCCGAGTGGGCCGTGGTGCCCTATGACGAGTATCTCCGCATGGCCGAGGCCCTGGAGGACCGCGAGGACATCCAGGCCATTGAGGCGGCTCAGGGCGAAGAGACGATCCCGCACGCGATCATCAAGCGGCTGCTCGATGAAAACCCCATCCGCGTCTGGCGCGAGTACCGCGGCCTGACCATGGCGGCCCTGGCCGAGCACTGCGGTGTGAGTGTGCCCGCCATCTCCCAGATTGAGAGCGGGCAGCGCAAGCCCTCGGTGCGCCTGCTCAAGGCGATGGCCGAGGCCCTGGAGGTCGATATGGACGACTTGGTGCCTTAGCTGCGGCCCACGGTGGGGAGGGAAGGAGAGGCGAGAGGGGCAGGCGCTTTTGAGTGCGCTCTTGACGGACCCGATAGAGTGAGAATGCCAGGGGCTTCCCGGCGGCTGTGATAAACTCCCGCGAGCATGACGCTTCACTCCGGAGGCCTGCATGGCTACTGATCAGCGCCTCAGACTCCCCATCGGGATTCAGACCTTCTCCGAGATCCGCGAGGGGGGCTATTACTACGTGGACAAGACGCCGATCATCGAGCGCTTGGTCCACCAGAACAAGTACTATTTCCTCTCCCGTCCCCGACGCTTCGGCAAGAGCCTGCTGCTGGACACCCTGCGCTGCCTGTTTGAAAGCCGTCGGTCACTCTTCGAGGGGCTGTACATCCACGACCGCTGGGACTGGAAGACCGTCCATCCGGTGATCCGCCTGAGTTTTGGCAGCGGTGTGATGCGCAGCCGCGACGAGCTGGACGAGCGCATTCGCCATCAGCTGCGCAAGCATCGGGAGCGTTTCACGCTGGCTGCCACGCCCAGGGCGGATATTCCCGGTGAATTTTCGGATCTGCTGGAGCTTGCTCACCAGGAAACGGGCAAGCCGGTGGTGCTGCTGATCGACGAATACGACAAGCCCGTCCTGGACAACATTCGCGATCCCGAGCGCGCCCGCGAACTGCGCGAAGGCCTGAAGAACCTCTACAGCGTGCTCAAGGATGCCGATCCGCACCTGCACCTGGTGCTGCTCACCGGCGTATCCAAGTTCAGCAAGGTCAGCCTGTTCTCGGGGCTGAACAACCTGCGCGACATCACCCTACTACCCGAGTTCACCACCCTCTGCGGCTACACCGATGAAGATCTCGATACGGTGTTTGCCCCCGAGCTGCCTGGTCTGGATCGCGATGCCATCCGGCAGTGGTACAAT
>NZ_AGBG01000049.1:0-8045 GCF_000225005.1 Ectothiorhodospira sp. PHS-1
ATGGGTATGATGGAACGGTAAAACGAAAAAAGCCCGGCGATGACGCCGGGCCTTGTCACTTTCCGTTGCGGGATCGGGATTAACCGATTTCCTTGATGCTGGAGATCAGCTCGCTGGCGGCCTTCTGGCCGTCGCCGTACAGCATGCGGGTGTTGTCGGCGAAGAACAGATGGTTCTCCACGCCGGAGAAGCCGGCACCCTTGCCACGCTTGATGACGATGACGTTCTTGGCCTGGTCCGCGTTCAGAATCGGCATGCCGTAGATCGGGCTTTCCGGGTTGGAACGGGCCACCGGGTTCACCACGTCGTTGGCACCGATGACGATGGCCACGTCGGCGGTCTTGAACTCGCTGTTGATCTCATCCAGGTCGTAGATGATGTCGTAGGGCACACCGGCCTCGGCCAGCAGCACGTTCATGTGACCGGGCATGCGGCCCGCCACCGGGTGAATGGCGAACTTCACCGTCACGCCCCGCTCCTGCAGCAGCTGGGTCAGTTCCCAGATCTTGTGCTGCGCCTGGGCCACGGCCATGCCGTAACCGGGGACGATGATCACCTTGTCGGCAAACGCCATCATCACGCCGGCGTCGGAGGCCTCAATCTCCTTCATGGTGCCGGTCACTTCGGACTGATCGCCACCGCTGGTCTCGCCGAAGTGGCTGAACAACACGTTGGAGATGGGACGGTTCATGGCCTTGGCCATCAGCTGGGTCAGCAGGGTACCGGCGGCACCTACCACGATACCGGCAATCATCAGCGCGGCATTGTCCAGCACCAGACCCTTGAGGCCTACGGCCAGACCGGTGAGGGCGTTGTACAGGGAGATCACCACCGGCATGTCCGCGCCGCCGATGGGCAGGGTCATGAGGATGCCGAAGGCCAGGGCCAGCAGCAGGAACACGGTCAACAGGGCACCGTTCACCTGGGCGCCGCTGAAGCTGATGATGATGCCCAGCAGCACGGTGGCACCGAGCACGCCCAGGTTGATCTTCTGCTGCATGTCAAAGCGCAGGGACTTGGTGATCAGGCCCTGCAGTTTGGCGAAGGCGATCAGGGAGCCGGAGAAGGCCACGGCGCCGATGATCACACCCACCACGGCGATGAACTGGATGGTCCAGCTCAGCTCGTAGGAACCCATCAGGGCGACGATGCCGATACCGGCGGCCGCGCCGCCGCCCATGCCGTTGTACAGGGCGATCATCTGCGGCATGTCGGTCATGGCGACGCGCTTGCCGGTGTACCAGGCCAGACCACCGCCGATGCCGATACCCAGGATGATCAACACATAGTTGATGAAGCCCCGGACTTCAGGGTGCAGGAAGGTGACCACCGTGGCGATGACCATGCCCCAGCCGGCCCAGATGATCCCGCGACGGGCGGTGACCGGCGAGGCCATCTGCTTGAGGCCGACGATGAACAGCACCGCCGCCGCAAAGTAGGCTACGTTGATGATGAAACCCATTTACTTGGCCCCCTTGCTGGACTTGAACATCTCGAGCATGCGCTCGGTCACCACGTAACCCCCCACGGCGTTACCGGCGGCCAGGATCACAGCGATGAAGCCCACCCACATCTGGGCCGTGGTTTCGGCGTGGCCCAGGGCCACCATGGTACCCACCAGCACGATGCCGTGGATGAAGTTGGAGCCGGACATCAGCGGCGTGTGCAGGATCACCGGCACCTTGGAAATGACCTCGTAGCCGGTGAAGGCGGCGAGCATGAAGATATAGAGTGCAACAAAACCCTCGATCACTTTTGATCTCCTTCCACAAGGCTGCGGGTTGCGTCGTGCTTGATCTCACCGTCGTGGGTCAGACAGCTCTTGGCGATGATCTCGTCGTTCCAGTCCAGGTTCAGCTTGCCGTCGGCGAGCACGGGGGACAGGAAGTTGAGCAGGTTCTTGGCGTACATTTCGCTGGCATGCAGCGGCACCTGGCTGGGTACGTTCAGGGGGCCGTGAATGGTCACGCCGCCCTTGGTGACGGTCTTGCCGGGCTTGGTCAGTTCGCAGTTGCCGCCGCCCTCGGCGGCCAGGTCGATGATGACCGCGCCGGACTTCATGCCCTCCACCATCTTCTGGGGGATCAGCATGGGCGAGGGACGGCCGGGAATGGCGGCGGTGGTGATCAGCACGTCGCACTGGCTGATGAACCTGGCCAGGGCTTCCTGCTGTTTTGCCTTTTCCTCGTCGGTCAGTTCGCGGGCATAGCCGCCTTCCCCTTCCGCCTTCACGCCCAGGTCCAGGAACTTGGCGCCGAGGGATTCCACCTGCTCCTTGGTGGCGGAGCGCACGTCATAGGCCTCGACGATGGCGCCCAGCCGGCGGGCGGTGGCAATGGCCTGCAGACCGGCCACCCCGGCACCGATCACCAGCACCTTGGACGGACGGATGGTGCCGGCCGCGGTGGTGAGCATGGGGAAGAAGCGGCAGGACAGGTCCGCGCCCATGATGGCGGCCTTGTACCCGGCCACGGCGGCCTGGGAGGACAGGGCATCCATGCTCTGGGCACGAGAGATGCGGGGAATCAGCTCCATGGCGAAGCTGGTGATCTTCTTCTTCTGCAGCGCCTTGACCACATCCGTGTTCTTGTGAGCATGGAAGAAGCCGATGAGGGTGGCCCCATCCTTCATCATATTCACTTCTTCCTGGGTGGGCGGGGCCACCTTGACCACGATGTCGGCTTCCGACATCAGGGTCTTGGCATCGTCCACCACGCGGGTGTCGGCATAGGCCTCGTCCGGGAACTGGGCATCGCGCCCGGCACCCTTCTGGATCATCACTTCAAGACCCAGTTTGGCAAAACGCGCGGCGACCGTGGGGTCCAGTGCGACGCGCCGCTCGCCCTGGGCGGTTTCTTTGGGTACGGCTATCTTGATCGGCATGGATTGACTCCGTCTGCCCGTGCAGGGGTAATGGCCGGATGACGACCGATCCTGACGATGAGGACTGCAACGGTTTTTGGGTGGATGCGAACCAGTTCGGGCATCGCCATCAGGCGGGGATGCCCAAAAATAGGGCATGGTAGCGGAATTTTTCCGGCCTTTGAACATCCAATGTCGATCATGTTGGAATCCGGATACGAAAAATCGTGGCCGGCCCTGCCGGACATGGCGACTCAGGTCAACGAACCAACGGCTTGATAATTGCTTTCTGGGTCCGTTTGCGGCAAAGTCGGGCGGTGCCGGCATAACCTCCCGAGGGTGCAGAGGTGTACGAGTTCAGTCAGCAGGTACTGCGAACTGACGCATCCGGCATGCCGATGGAATGGATCGACTATCAGCATGCGGTGCGGCTCTACCACGCTGAGCAGGTGGCTTACACCTGTGGCGCGCTCTTGTACCGGATTCGCGGCGGCATCAATGCCCGAACCGGCCGGCGCAGTCTGGTGGAGGTAAACTCCATCATCGCCACCTACGGTACCAACAAGGCCATCAATCAGGCCTATTCACCGCCACTCAACAATGCGGCCTTGTTCAAGCGTGATGCTCATTTATGTCTTTATTGCGGCAATCACTTCCAGCACCGCGACCTGTCGCGGGATCATGTCACCCCCATCAGTCAGGGGGGGCAGGATCTATGGTGCAACGTGGTGACCGCCTGCAAACGCTGCAACAACCACAAGGCCGGCCGTACACCCGAGCAGGCCGGCATGCAGTTGCTGGCAGTGCCGTTCATGCCGACCCATGCGGAATACATCTATCTTCAGGGGCGCCGTGTGCTGGCGGACCAGATGGAATTTCTGCAGGCTCATTTTCCAAGAACCAGTCCCCTGCGGCTGCGTCTGCGGCAGTAGTGCGCCACGTGTCAGGCATCATCGGCGATGTGACCTTGCCCGGGAGCTGGTTTCCTTCGGCCTGCCTTGAGGGGGCAGGTTATCCGTCCGCAGGATCGTATCCCGGTGCTGGTGCATCTGTGCCGGCCGGTTTACAGTCGCGCCTTGCATCCTGGGGGAAGGGTCCAGATGGCTCTTGAAGTAGGGAGGAGTACACTCGGCCTTCGCGGCCCCGCACTGCGGGGGGAGGGTGATTCTGTCGCTTCAGCGGCCGATCACGCGGCCCGAGGGTTGTCGTCAAACCATAAAGCAGAACAAGCCATGACCTATATTGGCGAACCGAATTATCGACACGGGAGTCTCCATAGCCTGGGGGTGTTGATCACCAACCTGGGGACGCCCGATGCGCCCACGCCGCAGGCGTTGAGGCGTTACCTCAAGGAATTTCTTTGGGATTCCCGGGTGGTGGAAGTGCCGCGCCCCGTGTGGTGGCTGCTGCTCAACGGCCTGATCCTCAATACCCGTCCGCGCCAGAGTGCGGCCAAATATGCCCGCATCTGGGGCAAGGACGGCTCCCCGCTGCTCACCATCACCAAGGCCCAGGGTCAGGCGGTGGCCCAGCGGGTCGCTGAACGGCTCTACGGGCCGGTCAAGGTGGCGGTAGCCATGCGCTACGGCAATCCCTCCATTCGTTCCGGTCTGGAAGAGCTGCGTCGCGCCGGTGCCCGACGCATCCTGGTGCTGCCCCTGTATCCCCAGTATGCGGCCTCCACCACCGGCTCCACCTTTGATGCCGTCACCCGTGCCCTGAGTGAATGGCGCTGGGTACCCGAGACCCGCTTTGTCATGGGCTATCACGACGACGACGCCTATATCGATGCCGTAGCCGCCAGCATCCGCGAGCACTGGGCGACCCATGGGCAGGGTGAGCGCCTGCTGTTCTCCTTCCATGGTATTCCCCGCGATTATCTGGACCAGGGCGACCCTTACCATTGCTACTGTCAGACCACTGCCCGTCTGGTGGCGGAGCGCCTGGAACTGCCGGAAGATCGCTGGCTGGTCTCCTTCCAGTCCCGTTTTGGCAAGGCTCAGTGGCTGACCCCCTATACCCTGGAGACCATCGTTGGTCTGCCTGGGCAGGGCGTGAAATCCCTGGATGTGGTCTGCCCCGGCTTTTCCGCCGACTGCCTGGAGACTCTGGAAGAGATCGCCGACGAGAGTCGCGAGGCCTTCATCGAGGCAGGTGGCGAGCGGTTCAGCTATATTCCCTCACTCAACACTCGCCAGGACCACACGGATGCCCTGGCCGACCTGATCTGCCGTCATGTGCAGGGCTGGCCCGAAGCGGACGAGAATTATGATCGCGAGGCACAGCGGGAGACGGGTGAACTGATTCGTGCCCGGGCGCTGGCCATGGGTGCGAAGAACTGAAGTGTGACCGGCGAGGGATGTGGCAGGAATGCAGATCGGTGGCCTGATCATCGGTGATGAGCTGCTGTCCGGCAAGCGGCGGGACAAGCACATGGATTTTCTCATTTCGGTGCTGGCCCGGCGTGGGCTGGAACTGTCCTTTGTTCGTTTCGTCGGAGATGATCCCGGCCTGCTGACCGAGAGTCTGCGTCAGACGCTGGACTCCCAGGCCTTGATCTTCAGCTTCGGCGGCATCGGTGCAACGCCCGATGACCGTACGCGTCAATGCTTCGCCCGTGCTGCGAATGTGGAACTCGGACTCCATCCCGAGGCCGTGGCCATTCTGGAGGAGCGCTTCGGCGAGCAGGCCTATCCGCACCGGATCCGCATGGCGGAGCTGCCCGTGGGGAGCGCACTCATTCCCAACCCGGTGAACCAGATTCCGGGTTTCAGCATGCGCCACCACCACTGCGTTCCCGGCTTTCCCAACATGGCCTGGCCGATGGTGGAGTGGGTGCTGGACACCCATTACAACCACCTGTTCTCCCGAATTCCGTGCATCGAACGGTTGATCCTGGTCAGTAACACCCCGGAAAGCGAGCTGGTGCCGGTGATGGAGGCGGTGCTGGAGCGGTTTCCGGAGATTCGCATGTCCAGCCTGCCTTCATCGGAGAACGGTTGCCGGGAAGTGGAACTGGGCATCAAGGGGCTGGCCGATCAGGTGGCCGAAGCGGCCGCCCTGGTGATCGAATCCCTCAACCAGGGCGGCATGCCCTGGGTGGAAAAGCCTCAGTTGTCGCAGATTCCGTCGTAGGCAGGGAAGGGATTAAGGCAAAGCAAAAGGCCGGGCAAATGCCCGGCCTTTTGCGTATCGACGGCTTTTTGAGTCCGGCGTTAGTTGAACAGGCTGATACGGGTGGTCACCCAGTCCCGGCGCACGCGGGCATGGTAGATCGCCGCCGCCACATGGATCACGATCAGCGCGATGATGCACAGGGCCACCACGGTGTGGGCCTGGAACAGGATTTTGGACAGTTCGGGATCCTGGCCGATGAAGCCGGGCAGTTCATAGGTGCCGAAATTCACCGGATGTCCGGCGGCGGCGGTGGCCAGCCAGCCGATGATGGGCATGGCAATGACCAGCACATAGAGCAGGAAATGCACCAGGCCGGCAAAGAAATGCTGAGCGCGGGACAGGTCGATGGCATATTCGGGGGTGCCCTGGCTTACCCGTACCAGCAGGCGCAGGACCATCAGTCCCAGGATGGTGATGCCCAGGGTCTTGTGTCCCATGTAGGCATAGCCGGCCATCTCTGCCCCGACCAGTTCCACGAGGCGTTCATAGCCCAGCGTGCCCAGGGTCATGCCGCCGATCAGGGCCATGATGAGCAGGACGGCGATCACCCAGTGCAGAAGGCGCAGCAGATAGGAATAGCGTGGTAGCCCGGAGGCCACACCAACAGTCGGATAGGCAGTGCTCATGTTTGCTCCCTTGTGGGTTGTCATCAGCTTGAGTGCGGGCCAACAGGCCTGTTCTCCCCCTGAACCCGTCTGCGGGTATGTATCTTACAGACGCGATCAATGCCGACCCTGCAGAAAACCACAATCTAGCTTAGCAGTATCGACGGGTCTTGTTCGGGGTGTCCACGATCTGGGACAAAAAAATGCCCTGAAAATCGTCGGGATGTTCTTTCTTTATCCCGGTCTCGCCGGGATGTCGTGCATCCAGGGCGCGTCGGGACGCCGCACATCCTGGTCACGACAGCCTGCCGGCCGCTTATGGACAGTCCGTCATTGATGCAGCAACATGCCTATATGAATGATTCGTGCCGGAGGTGTCACCATGGCCATCACGACCCTATCCAGTCGAGAGCTTAACCAGAACGTTACCCGCGCAAAGAAGGCGGCCAAGAGTGGCCCGGTGTTCATCACGGATCGCGGCAAGCCGGCGCATGTGCTGTTGAGCATTGAGGAGTACCAGCGGCTGACAAGGCAACGTCGCAACATTGCTGATTCTCTGGGTGTTGTTTCCCAGATTATTCCACCCTCCTTTTCCCACACGGATTCTGGCTGCAGGCCGATGGTTTTCCCGGATTATGCCCTCGGGTGGCGGATTCCTGGAAGGTGAACGGATGCGGGAAGCCGAGGGCGCGAGCCTTTGGTGACTCGCGCCCAGGAGAGGGTTCAGAAGGGATCCTGCTCGTCGTCGAACAGGGAGGTCTGGCGGGTGTCGATGCTGGGCTTACGCTCGGCGGCCAGGGCTTCTTGCAGGGCGATGGCGTAGCGGTGGCCGATGTGCTCGGTGAGGATTTCCAGCCGTTCCCACACAGCCAGGACCTGTTCCGGGGTCCAGTGAGCCGGCGGGGGGATGGTGAGGGTGTGATGGTGGGTCATGGTCGCAACTCCTCCAGGGCGGTCTGCAGGTGCTCGGCGCTGACCCGGTGGACCTGATCCTGGGCGGCGCAGGTCAGGGCGTAATGGGCCAGGCGGCCGACGGGGCGTGGCATGCCGTGGGTGGCCTGGTAGAGGCCTTCGATGGCCTCGGGTTCGAACAGGGGCAGTTCGCAGCCGACCCGGCGCAGGCGGTGGGCCAGATAGTCGGGCAGTTCCTCGCGGCTGAGTCCCCCCAGGTGATGGCGCACGACGAGTCGCTGGGCCAGGGACTCATGCACCGCCATGCCGAGGCGGCGGCGTAGCTCGGTGAGGCCGACGAACAGCAGGCACAGGCGGGGATCGGAGTCCATGGCGTAGTTGGTGAGCAGGCGCAGATCCTCCAGGACATCATTGCGCAGGTGATGGGCCTCGTCGATGATCAGCACCGGTAGCTGCTTGCTCTCCAGGGTGAGTCGGGAGATCTCGGCG
>NZ_AGBG01000048.1:0-8050 GCF_000225005.1 Ectothiorhodospira sp. PHS-1
CTGGATTTTTCCGAGGTTGAGGCGGCAATTCAGGAACAGCTGTATGCGCTTATGGCAGGCAAGACGGTCATCGCCATTGCTCACCGCCTGTCCACCATTGCCATGCTCGACCGCTTGGTTGTCATCGATGCAGGTCGGGTTGTGGAAGACGGCAGCCATGCTGAGCTGCTGCGGCAGAACGGGCTCTACGCCGCGCTGTGGCGGCGCCAATCCGGCGGTTTCATCGGTGTGGACGTGGCGGCCGACGGTGCGCCTGCCTGAACGTATAGAGGCTGCCCCGGTTGGGCCGGAGGCAGCCTCTCTGAGGCGTCGCTGTCGGGAGGGGTGCCGACAGTGCTTACTTGATCTTGATCTTTCGCCGCTTGGAGCCTTCCAGCTTGGGCATTACGAGCTCCAAAACGCCGTCCTTGAGCGATGCCCGCGCCTTGTCGGCGTCGATTGCAAAGGGCAGCGGTACAGACCGGGCGAACTCGCCGCGGGCGATCTCGCAACGGTAGTAGTCACCCTCGCTTTCCTGCTCCTCGTGGGTGACGTCGCCACGGATCGTCACGCTCTTTTCGTCCACCGATGTGTCCAGGTGTTCCTTGTCGATGCCTGGCACCTCGGCGCGCAGGACGATCTCGTTGTCCCGCTCGATCAGATCCACGCTTGGCGTCCGCGCCGGGTTGTCCACCAGATTGCGGGTGATCGGGCTTCTGCTCAGCCGAAACAAGGTGCTCGGCACGAGATCGTCGAACAGGCGCTCGATCTCGTCGAACGGGGTGAACAGCGGTGTCCGACGACCACGCTGAATCTGGGTGTTTGCTGCATTCGTCTGCCGGGGTTCATTGTGATGAACTCTGAGTTCTTGTGTCATGGTTTACCTCCTCGCCATGCAATTGCATCGCCAGGAAAACAACTCATTATGATCGGTATCGTCCGATCCCGACGAGTTCACTCCATTAGACAAAGATCTGTGTTGCAGGTTCCCGATTATAGGCGGTTATTCGTATACTTTGTTGTGGCTTTTACCTCCCTTTAATCGCTTCTCCTAGGTTGGGGGTTTGTTATACGCGTACGACCACTGAGGCCTCGCCACGTTTCTCCACAACATTGACCCCAACGTCTTTGGGGTGGCGCTGGAACGTTAGATCCAGGACTGCGTCGCCAACCTTCAGTCGCGAGATGCGCAGGTTCGCCAAGTACTCCGGGAGCTGTGGGTGGTCGAAGCTCAGCAACTGTTGCTCTGCGTCGAACTCCATGCCGAGACAGGCCTGTAGCAACATGAACACCGTGCCGCTTGCCCAGGCCTGCGGAGAACAGGCAACGGGGTAGAGTGTCGGCCCTTGTCCGGGCAGGCGCTGGAACCCGCAGAAGAGCTCGGGCAGGCGATGCAGGTCCATGTGCAACGCGGTATCAAACATGCCGGTGAACAGTCGTATGGCTTCCGCCTTGAATCCATAGCGCGCGAGACCGGCCGCAATCAGCGCGTTGTCGTGCGGCCAGACTGAGCCGTTGTGGTAGGACATCGGGTTGAAGCGGGCTTGCCCCTGGGCGATGGTGCGTATGCCCCAGCCACTGTAGGACGTCTCGCTCAGCAACGTACGCGCCAACCGCCGCGCCAGGTTCGGATCCGCAATGCCACTATAGAGGGTATGGCCGGCATTGGACGAGATGACCTCGCAGCGGCGCTTGTCCGCATCCAGGGCTAACGCGTACGTGTTCAGGTCCGGACACCAAAATGCTGCATTGAAGCGCTCCTTGAGGAGGTTTGCTTCGCGATCCAGGCGCGTCGCCAACTCGTCCTTGCCCAGCAGACGGGCCAGGCGCGCAGCGCTGCGCCTCGCGTCATAGACGTAACCTTGGACCTCGCACAGTGCGATAGGGCCGGCTGCATCCCGGCCGTCTGCGTGGAAGACAGAGTCGTGGGAGTCCTTCCAGCCCTGGTTGACCAGGCCGTCGTCGCTTTCGCGGTGGTACTCTACGAAGCCGTCGCCGTCGACGTCACCATAGCGATCTATCCAGGCCAGGGCTCGCTCGATGTGCGGCCAGAGCCCGGCGATGAAACTTCTGTCTGCGGTGTGTCGGTAATAGCGTTCCGCCAGGACGATGAACAGCGGGGTGGCGTCCACGCTGCCGTAGTACCTCCGGAAGGGTACTTTGCCCAGAAGCGCCATCTCGCTTTCTCGGGCTTCGTGCAGAATCTTTCCCGGCTGGGCGTCCTGCGCGGCGTTGTCCTCGTCAGCCTGCGTTGCGGCGAGAAAACCGAGTACCCCTCGAGCGACCTCCGGATCCAGCCAAAGGTATTGCAGGGCGGTAATAATGCCGTCCCGACCGAAAGGGGCGCTGAACCAGGGTACCCCGGCATAAGGGTAGGCACCCCGGGAGGTGCCGGAAATCAGCATTCTGAGGTCTGCGGCTGAACGGCACAGCCAGTCGTTGAACTGCTCGTTCGAACTGACCACGGCCGCGGCTCGGTCAGCTTCTCGCTGGGTCTCGGCAGTAGCCTCGACGTAAGCAGCGGACAGACTGACGAAGCCGGAGGGCTGAGTTTCACCCTCACAGCTGATGGCAAGCTCCAGCGTGATTTCCTCCTGCGGTGGCAGTTCGAGGCGGAAGCGCGCCTGATTGTGCTCGAGTACATCCGGGGTTTCGCTGAAGCGTAGCCGCGTCCGGCGTACGCGCGAATCCACGCCGTGGTAGCCCAATACGGCTTCGTGTTTACCGAGTTCGTACGGAAGCAACTCGCCTCTTCGATCGCGTCGAACGCCGCGGACTTCGAAAATATCCGCGTAATCCGCTTCGAACAGGTAGCTCAGTTCGACGGTCTGCCGTTCTTCGCCGTAGTGGCGGATCCTCAGCCGTTCGTAGTGTATGCCGTTGCGGAGCAGCTTTTCGCGGAGCAGGTGTACCGTGCCCTTTGGTATGGTGATGTCGTCTTCTGCAAGCAGATCCGGCGTTGTGAGATCTACTGCCAGCAGCAGGTTGTCCGGTGTCACAGTAGAGTTCAGCAGCAGGGGGCGTTGATCGTTGACCAGCAGCTCCAGCTGAGAGAGATAACGCGTCCCCTCGTGGAAAATGCCTTGGTCGCCGGTGCCGAAGTGATGGATGTCGCCGTGCCGGTCGAACAAGGCGAAGGTCTCACCGGACTTCAGAACCCGCGTCCTGTCGTCGGCGTGGGAGGAAGTGGCCAGCACGTACCACTGCCCGCGGTAGTGGATGACGTCGTCGGTCATGCCGCGCCTCCTGTCAGACCGCTTCGACTGCTTCCGGATAGGCCTCTTCCGTCACCTGGAGTCGACGGTACAGCTCCCAGTAGGAGTCCGCCATCGCCTGCGCCGAGAAGCGTGTTTCGAACACCTTGCGGCAGTCTTTGCGCGGGACGTCATCCAGTCGGTGAACGGCCTCCACCGCCTGCTCGATGCTGTCGACGATGAAGCCCGTGCGCCCGTCCTCCATGACCTCGGGTACCGAGCCCTGCCGATAAGCAATGACAGGAGTACCGCAGGCCATGGCCTCGATCATCACCAGGCCGAAGGGCTCCGGCCAATCGATTGGGGAAAGCAGGGCGCGGGCGTTGCCCAGAAAATCCTGTTTGTCCCGGTCGTTGATTTCCCCGAGGAGCTCGACCAGCGGGTGCGACAGCAGGGGGCGTATGCGCGCTTCGAAATACTCCCTGTCCGCCTCATCCACCTTGGCGGCTATCTTCAGCGGCATCTCGCTGCGTATGGCGATCTCGATGGCCCGATCGGCCCTTTTCTCGGGAGAAATCCGGCCGAGAAATGCCAGATACTCGCCCTTGGCCGGATTGAACCGGTAGAGGTTCTCCGGGAGGCCGTGATACACCGTGCCTTGCCAGTTGGCGAAGGGCAGGGGTCTGCGCTGCGCGTCCGAGATGGACACCACCGGTACCTGCCGGAAGTGGTTGTACAACGGCCATAGCTCAGGTATGTCCAGCCGGCCGTGCAAGGTCGTTAGGTGAGGTGTGGTCAGAAAGCGGCTGGCCGGGAAGTGGAGGTAGTCAACGTGGAAATGAATCAGGTCGAATTCCTCCGCCTGCGCCAGGACCTGATCAAGCTGGATCATGTGATAACTGTAGGTGTCACGGCAACCGGCCAGTCGCAGCGCTTGCGGCGCGCCGGCAACGAGACGGGCCCGGGTTTCGGAGTCCCCGCTCGCGAACAGCGTTACGTCATGGCCCTTGTCGATCAGGGCCTCCGTCAGGTAGCAGACCACCCGCTCCGTGCCGCCGTATAGCTTAGGCGGAACGCTCTCGTACAGCGGGGACACCTGGGCAATCTTCATCGGCTAAATCCTCCCCAACAACCTCATGGCGCCCGACCCGCCGCGCGAGCCGCTCTGGGCGATGCCATGCAGGGCGTGGCGCGCGAAAGCGTGCTCCGGGGCCTTTGCGAACGTTCAGAACGAACCAGGGTGGAATAACAAATATGCCGTTAGCACTCGCATGTCAAGAGTGCTAAGTCTGCTAGTTGGGGTGTAGGCATGGGTTGCCGTTGTGCACGAAGATGCTGTGGGCTGCTGAAGCAGGTGATGGTCCGATCTGTTAGTTCTTTCCAAACAACCGAACAGCCGCGATGATAATGTGAACCGACCAGGACCGTCTTTGGTAGAAGAAAATGGAAAAGCGTCGATCATGTGCCGCGTGTGGCGATGTCGGTTTGGCGGGCTGATCGATAGCGGTGTTGAGGGGGGGATATGCGCTCGGCACTTGTGGTGGAGGATCATCCCGATACCCGGGTTTGGTTGGGAACGCTTATCGAGGAAGCGTTTCCTGGCATCGAGCTGGAGTTCGCCAGCACGTTCGGCCAGGGAATGGAGGCCATTGGCCGGGGAGGGTTCAATCTTGCCCTGGTGGACATCAGCCTGCCTGATGGCAGCGGTATCGACCTGGTCGCGGAGCTGAACGAGAGGGCCCCTGAGACCTACGTCGTGGTGACCACCATATACGACGACGACCGTCATCTGTTCGCTTCCCTGCGGGCGGGGGCAAAGGGATACCTGCTCAAGGACCAGCAGCCCGAGAAGGTTGTGGTTCAGTTACGAGGGATTGCGCATGGTGAGCCGCCGCTATCGCCGGGTGTCGCCCGCCGGATCCTCCGCTACTTCAGCAGCGATACGGTGCTCCCCGTTGAGCGGGAGGCAGCGCGCGAGGCAACCGGCTCGGAGCCGCGGCAGGATTGTGCGCCGTTGAGCAACCGCGAGGTGGAGGTGCTGCGTCTGCTCTCCAGGGGCTATAACCGCGGCGACATCGCTACGGCCCTAGCGATCTCCCCGAACACGGCGGCCGGCTACATCAAGGCTATCTACCGTAAGCTGAACGTATCCGGCCGGGCAGAGGCGACGCTGGAAGCTGTCCGGCTCGGGCTCGTCGATGGTACACGTTAAGTTCCAGCGCATTCGGCTGCCCGCGCTGGCGCCCATGCAGGTGCTGTTGGCCGGTGCTCTGCTCCTGGTGGCAGCAGTAGTCCTGGCAGCTTGGAACGCGACTCGCTTTGCCTGGTTGGGTTTGGAGTTTCAGCCTGAGGGAGAGCGCGGCTTACGCGTGGAGGCTGTCCATCCTGCGGGGCCGGCCGCCGGTCTTCTGCGCCCTGGCGATGTTGTTCGCGCAGTGCTCCGCGAGGGCGAAACCTTGTCGCTGGAGGGGTTCAATCCGGCCCTGGGGCCTCATGTCCTTCCCACCTTCGACGGTTACAACCGTTATCTGGAGTTTCAGGACCGGCTCGCCGCCGCGCTGAACGACGGGGTAGTGACGCTGTTGCTGGAGGACGGGCGCAAGCTCGAGATCGAGCCGCGTACAGAGCGCCCGCTGCAGGCGCTGCCGCTGGATTTCTGGCTGTTTCACCTGTTCGGTGCAACGGCCTGCCTGATCGGACTCTTCGTCTGGGTGTTCCGCCGTTCCGAGATGGCAGCGGCACTACTCGCATTGTCGGGGGGCGGGTTCTTTGCCGCAACCTGGCAGCATAGCTTATGGCTGGTGCGTGAACTGGCACTGCCGCGGTCTCTGTTCGAACTGCTACTGATTGGGAATCACATCGCCCTCAGCGTGCTACTGGGGGCGCTATTGGCTTTGCTTGCCTGCTATCCGCGCCGTCTTGGGCGCGGCCGGTGGGTAATGATAGGCATCGCCGCCGGTATTGTTGCGGTACAGGTCAACGAGTTGCTGCAACTGGCCGACTGGCCGATGCACACCTTCTGTATGCCCTTGCTTCTGTATTACCTGGGGGCGTGGTCCTGGCCGTCGTGCAGTGGCGACTCGCGGAGGGTAATCCGCTGGATCGGGCCGCCTTCGTTGGGTGTTTCTGTCGGTGTTCCTTAGTATGGGCGCCAGTCTGGTGGTGTTCTTTCTGCCCGTGGTGCTCAACGAAGAGCCCTGGTACAGCATCACCGTCATGATCGCCTTGGCCATAACCATGTACATCGGCTTTGCCCTGGGCGTGCTGCGCTACCGGTTGTTCGAGCTGGAGCGCTGGCGGTTTGTCGCTTGGCTGTGGTTCTTTGGCGGCCTTGCGATATTGCTGGTTGATGTTGCGCTTGCCTGGTTCTTCGGCCTCAATCCGGTGCATGCGCTTGGCATTGCGGTCATTGCCGCGGGCTGGGTGTATTCTCCTCTTCGCCAGTGGTTGTGGGCCAAGCTCGGCGGAGCGGTGGATGTGCGTATGGAAACCTATCTGCCGGAGTTCGTGCAGGCGTTGTTCACTTGCCCGTCGGCCACGGTGGACGAACTGTGGCGCGATCTGCTCAAACGCATATTCCAGCCGCTTGCTGTTGAGCCGTATGCTGCTGGGGTGTCGCGGGCGGAATTGGCCGACAATGGCGCCCGACTTCTGGTCCCCTCCCTGGCGGATACAAGAGGGGCGGGAATGTGCCTGTTGTACGGACAGGGCGGTCGGCGGCTCTTCTCGAAAAACGATCTCAACATCGTCAATGCTCTTGCCGCGGTTGCAGAGCGGGTGTGCGGGGTTCGCGAGGCGCAGGAGAAAGGGGCGCGCCTGGAGCGCAAACGTATCATGCGGGATCTGCACGACGATGTGGGCGGCCGTATTCTCGCCCTGCTGCATACGGCCGAGGCGCCTCGCCAGGCGGAGCTTGCGCGTAAGGCGCTGCGGGCGCTGCGCGAGTCAATTAACGCATTGGATGACGAGCAGGTTCATCACCTGCCGGATCTCTTCGACGACTGGCGGGATGAGCTGCATGAGCGCCTGACGCCTCTGGCAATTCGATTGTGCAACCCCTTTTCTGTAAATTTCCGAAGTGGTGGTCATGACGTTGGGGTTACGGGTTGAGGTTGAGATAGACCTTGCCGGTCATCCACTCGTCGTCGAGTTCGGCGAGCAAAGCGGAGATGAGGCGCAGGCAGGAATCGGGGTTGGGGAAGATGCTGGCCACACGGGTTCGGCGTCGCAACTCCCGGTTGATTCGCGCAAGCCCGGTCGTGCGCAGGCGCACGCGGTGGGCGGCGTGGAAGTCGAACACCGTCAGGCTTTCCGGGACGGCAGCTTCAGCCCATTCGGCCAGCTTCGGGTGCTCCTTGCGCCAAGTCTCCAGTGCCGACATCAGAAGGCGCTCGGCTTCAGCTCTGTCCGGCGCATTGAAGATCGTGCGCAGTTGGGCAGCCACGGTTTTTCTTGCCTCCTGTCGGGTAACGAACTGTCCGGCGTTTTGTTGCAGATGGAACTGACAACGCTGCCAGGGAACGGCGGGCAGTACCGCCCGGCGCGCCGCCTTGAGCCCTGCATGGTCATCGGCCACGATGAGCTTGACGCCGTGCAGCCCGCGGGCGAGCAGGCCTTCGAGGAAGCGCCGCCAGTTGATCTCGGCTTCCGAGGTGGCGACCGCGCAGCCCAGCACCCGGCGTTTGCCGGTGGCGTCGATGCCGACGGCGATCAGCACGGCGCAATCGACAATACGACCCTCCAGGCGGACTTTCTCGTAACGGGCATCCAGGAAGAGATAGGGAGCCTCACCCAGGGGGCGCTCGCGCCAGGCGGCCAGCCCCTCATCGAGCTTGGCGGCGGCGCGGCTCACCTGGGCGCTGGAGAGCGCAATCTCT
>NZ_AGBG01000047.1:0-8808 GCF_000225005.1 Ectothiorhodospira sp. PHS-1
GGATCGGCACGAAAAAGCACCCGCTCGGTCGGTTGCGCTACGTCGCGGATCGGTCCCATGACCTGCCCGCATCCATCGTCATCAGCATCAACGCCGGTCAGTGGCATGTGTCATTTGCCACCGAGGATGACGTGATCCATCCGCGCCCTGCAGAGATCCAGGCCGAGTTATCGCAGTGGGATGAGGCTTCATTGCACGCGGCCACCATCGGCGTGGATCGCGGCGTGGCGGTACCTGCCTACGCCAGCACGGGATCGGTGTATGCCTTCGACCCGGTGCAAAAGCAGCGAATGGCCCGCAAGGAACGCCAGCGCCTTCGCTGGCAGCGTCGGATGGCGCGACGTGCCAAGGGCTCATCCGGCTGGCACAAGGCCAAAAAGCGCGTGGCCCGCACCCACATCTACGCCAACAACGTGCGTAAGGACTTTGCCCATAAGGCCAGTCACGCATTGGTGACGGCGCCGGGGGTGAGGCTCGTGGTCATGGAAGACCTCAAGGTGGCCTCCATGAGTCGTCGCCCGAAGGCAAAGACCGACGAACGGGGGCGCCACGCACCCAACGGTGCCCGCACCAAGGCGGGGCTCAACAAGGGCATCCTCCATAGCGCCTGGGGCAAGATCAGAACCTATGCCCAGTACAAGGCACCGAGAAACAACGTGTTGTTTCTCGTGGTGCCGCCGCACCATAGCTCGCAGGAATGTGTCGTTTGCGGCCACATTCATCCCGACAATCGGCTCAGTCAGAGCCGATTTGTCTGTCAACGCTGCGGGCAGACCGATCATGCCGACCACAACGCCAGCCGGGTGATTGCCCGACGCGGCGTCACAGCGGTGATCGGTCAGTGCAAATCTCTTCAACAGGTAGGGGCGGTGCGCCCCGAACCGCCGTTCCCGGACGGCTACGCCGGTGGAGATCAGGGTCAGTCGCAGAAGGGCAAGCGCCCAACTGCGCACCGATCATCGAAACCGGAAACCATGCCTACAACCGCTCAAGCGGTTTAGGGGTGGTAGTTCATCAACCTGCGCAATGCCCTGGCCCATGGCCTGCAAGCCCATGACGGAAAAATCGAGAGGTTCCTGCTGGATGAAATCCGGCTGCAAAGGAAGCTCAAGGAACTGGGAGAAAGGCTGGGGTTTTTCTATCATTAGATGGACTTTCGCGCCACTTTTGACCAAACTGACTGCCAACTGGCTTGACGCCGGAGGCGCGCATGACCACTGCCAATATGAATACATCCTTCATCTCCGCCGTGGCTCTACTTGGAGATGAAGACGTGCTAGGTTGCAGACCGAGGGTGATGATGGACTGGATACCCCTGATTCGCCAGGGCTTACCATCGGCCTCGGTCGATGCAGTGGTGCGACTGACGCAAATCAAGCGGACCGAGTTGGCGCTTGCCTTGGCTATCCCGGAACGCACGCTCGCCAGGCGTAAGCGTGAAGGCGCTCTTTCACCGGAAGAATCTGCCAAGTTCGTACGTTTGGCTCGCACTGTTGAGCGTGCCGAAACCGTGTTCGAGGATGCGGACATCGCGCTGAACTGGTTGCAGAGTCCGAATGCGGCGCTCGGCGGCGTCACTCCTCTGTCGCTACTGGATACCGACATCGGCGCCGACAGCGTGCTGGATACTTTGGGGCGCATTGAACACGGTGTATTTGCCTGATGCGCACCGTGTGGCGCATCACCACGGCGCGCTTTGCCGAAACGGCATTCAGCGGTGAAGGCGCACGTCTGTATGGTGGTCGCTGGAATCCGAAAGGCTGGGAAGTGGTCTATACGGCCGAATCCCAATCTCTGGCTCTGCTTGAACTGATGGTTCAGGATGACCCCTTACGGGCACACTACGTCCTGATTCCCGCAGAGTTGCCATCCGACCTGCGCCAGATGCACATCGACACCGAACAGCTACCCGATAACTGGCGAACCATAGGCGCCCGAGGTGCCCTGCAAGCCATCGGCCTCCAATGGCTCAAAAACGCTCAAACAGCAGTACTGAGCTTACCCAGCGCCGTGGTTCCCGCGGAACGCAACTATCTGTTTAACCCGCGTCACCCCGATTTCACTCGGATCACCATTGGCAAGCCCCGGTCTCTGCAAACCGATACTCGCCTGCTGCGTAATCTCGCATGATATTAGTTATAGGCCGTCGATCCGACAGAAAAAACTATTCATCCGGCAACCAAAAGCCGTCACGCCATTTCCGGAGACGCCCCCAGACACGTCCTTATCGCGGCAACTGTATCACCATCCCTTCGATCAGCATCCGGCGGGCCACTTGCTCGCCCAGGTCGGTGGCGGCGGCCCGGTCCTGCACCGGCCCCAGTAACACGCGGTACATTGGTCGCTCGCCCTTGCTGAACTGGGAGACATTGACGGGAAAGCCCTCCTGCTCCAGCCTGGCGCTCAACACCCGGGCGCGGTCCACCTCGCTGAAACTGCCCATCTGCACGAACCAGTCACCGGCATCGGCTTCCGGCGCCACCGCGGGACGCTGCCCCAGACGCAACTCCGGCAAGGCTGTCAGTTCCCCCCGGTAGCCCACGGGCTGGGGTACGCCGGTGGCGGCCTCGGCCACCTCACGCACCCGCGTCCAGTCCACCCGGGCGGGCTTCTCACCCACCGCCGCCATGATGCGCTGGATCGCCGGAGTGATGCTGTGATCCTCCTTGAATTCTTCCAGGGGCGGATGGGCCTCCAGGTACAGGACATCCCCCTTCCAGCCGGCCTTGAAGGGCTGGTTGACGATATTGACGGATGTCCCCACCGGCACCCGACCATAGAGGGTGCGGATGTCATTATTGTCCATGCGGATGCAGCCGTGGGTCGCGCGCATGCCGATGCCGGTGGACCAGTTGGTGCCGTGGATCAGGTAACTGGGGCGGCTCAGCCGCATGGCGAACTCACCCAAGGGGTTGTCCGGCCCCGCCGGCACCACTGCTGGCAGAGTCTTGCCCTGGGCGGCATAGGACTCCCGCACCGACCGGGGCGGCGTCCAGGTGGGATTTTCACGCTTTTCGGTGATCTTCAGGGTACCCAGGGGGGTATCCCAGTCCATGCGCCCGATGCTGACGGGATAGGACATCACCTGCTTGCCGTCGGCGGCAAAATAGTAAAGTCGCATCTCCGGCAGGTTGATGACGATATCTCGACGGGGTGCGTCCGGCAGCACGAACTGCAGCGGCAGCAGTACTCTGGCCCCTTCGCCGGGAATCCAGGTATTGAGGTCCGGGTTGGCATTGCGGATGGCCTCGAACCCCACCTGATGACTGCGGGCAATGTCGATCAGGGTGTGTTCATGGCGGGCCTCCACATGCCGCAACTCGCCCACCAGATCCGAGCCCGGTTGCAGCGACAGGGTTGTTGCCCCCAGGCCGGCGGAAAGACTCCATGCCCATGCTCCCAGCAGGGCCAGGGCAGACACGCTTCTACACTTCATGACTCCACCACCCCCAACATCCCCTCGCGCAGACGCGCAACTTCGTCCCGCAGGCGGGCCGCTTCTTCAAATTCCAGATGACGGGCATGCTCAAGCATGCGTGCCTCCAGGCGACTGATCTCCTTGAGCGTGTCCCGGGGCGACAGCCGTCCGTAGCGTGCCTCCTCCTCGGCCACCTTGGCATGGCGTTTCGGCGTGGCCATGGCGCCGCCGGCATAGGCCCCTTCCATGATATCGGCGATGCGCTTTTGCACCCCCCTCGGCGTGATGCCATGGGCCTGATTGTGGGCGATCTGCTTGTCCCGGCGGCGGGACGTTTCGTCCATGGCCCGACGCATGGAGCCGGTGATGGTGTCCGCATACAGGATGGCCTTGCCGTTGAGATTGCGGGCCGCCCGGCCGATGGTCTGGATCAGGGAACGCTCCGAACGCAGGAAGCCTTCCTTGTCCGCATCCAGGATCGCCACCAGGGACACCTCCGGCATGTCCAGCCCTTCCCGCAACAGGTTGATCCCCACCAGCACGTCGAATTCTCCCAGACGCAGATCGCGTATGATCTCCACCCGCTCCACGGTGTCAATGTCCGAATGCAGGTAACGCACCCGAACCCCGTGTTCCCCCAGATAATCGGTGAGATCCTCGGCCATGCGCTTGGTCAGGGTCGTGATCAGAACCCGCTCGTTGGCCTTCACCCGCAGCCGGATCTCGGACAGCACGTCATCCACCTGGGTCGAGGCGGGTCGCACCTCCACCTCCGGGTCCACCAGTCCGGTGGGACGCACCACCTGCTCCACCACCTGACCGGCCTTCTCCTGTTCATAAGGGCCGGGCGTGGCGGAGACGAAGAGGGTCTGGGGTGAAAGGGCCTCGAACTCCTCGAAACGCAACGGCCGGTTGTCCAGGGCGGACGGTAACCGGAAGCCGTATTGCACCAGGGTCTCCTTGCGGGACCGGTCCCCCTTGTACATGGCCCCCAGCTGGGGCACGGTGACGTGACTCTCGTCGATGACCAGGATGGCGTCATCGGGCAGGTAGTCGAAGAAACAGGGCGGCGGTTCACCGGCGTTGCGCCCGGACAGGTAACGGGAGTAGTTCTCGATCCCCGAACAGTAGCCCAGCTCCAGCATCATCTCCAGATCGAACCGGGTGCGCTGTTCCAGGCGCTGGGCCTCCACCAGTTGATCCGCCCGGCGCAGCACCTCCAGGCGGTCCCGCAGTTCATCCTTGATCTGCTCGATGGCCGCCAGCAGGGTCTCCCGGGGGGTGGCATAGTGGGTCTTGGGGTAGATGGTCAGGCGCGGCACCCGGCGCAGCACTTCCCCGGTGAGGGGATCAAAATAGGAGAGCTGCTCGATCTCCTCGTCGAAGAGTTCGATGCGCACCGCTTCCCGGTCCGACTCCGCCGGGTGGATGTCGATGACCTCGCCCCGCACCCGGTAGGTACCCCGCTTGAGGTCCAGATCGTTGCGGGTGTACTGCAGTTCCGCCAACCGGCGCAGGATCAGGCGCTGGTCGATGACATCGCCGCGCTTGAGGTGCAGCACCATCTGCAGGTAGGCCCGAGGGTCCCCCAGACCGTAGATGGCGGACACGCTGGCAACGATGATGGCATCCCGCCGCTCCAGCAGGGCGCGGGTGGCGGACAGGCGCATCTGCTCGATGTGATCGTTGATGGCGGAGTCCTTCTCGATGAAGGTGTCCGAAGACGGGACATAGGCCTCCGGCTGATAGTAGTCATAGTACGAGACGAAATACTCCACCGCGTTGTCCGGGAAGAACTCCTTCATCTCTCCGTAGAGCTGGGCCGCCAGGGTCTTGTTCGGGGCCAGGATGATGGCCGGGCGCTGGGCGCGCTGGATGACGTTGGCAATGGTGAAGGTCTTGCCGGAACCGGTCACCCCCAGCAGGATCTGGTGGGCCAGCCCGGCATCCAGGCCGTCGAGCAACTGCGCGATGGCGGCAGGCTGGTCGCCGGCCGGGGTGTATGAGGTCTTGAGCTGGAAACATGAGTCCATGGGCTTATTTTATCCACCTGGTTTCAGTATCATCCTACCTTGACTCGGCGCGTCTTTCCTGTACGCGCCCTTGCACCCCCGCCGGGTGTGCACACGCAGAACCCCATCCACACACGCATTCCCTGGACATCGCCTTGGACATCAAGCTCTCTTCCCGCGTTCAGCGCATCAAGCCCTCCCCCACCCTGGCCGTGACCGCCCTTGCCGCCCAGCTGCGGGCCCAGGGCCGCGACGTGATCGGCCTGGGTGCCGGCGAGCCCGATTTCCATACGCCGGATCCCATCAAGGAAGCCGGCATTGCCGCCATCCGCAACAACAAGACCCGCTACACCGCGGTGGACGGCACCCCCGGCCTGAAGCAGGCCATCATCGACAAGTTCAAGCGTGACAACGGGCATGACTTCCAGCCCGACCAGATCCTGGTCTCCTGCGGCGGCAAGCAGAGTTTCTTCAACCTGGCCCAGGCACTGCTGAACGAAGGCGACGAAGTCATCATCCCCGCGCCCTACTGGGTCTCCTACCCGGACATGGTGCTGCTGGCCGACGGCAAGCCGGTGATCGTTTCCGCCGATCAGTCCCAGGGTTTCAAGATGACCCCCGAGCAGCTGGAAGCCGCCATCACCCCGCGCACCCGCCTGGTGGTGATCAACAGCCCCTCCAACCCCACCGGCGTGGCCTACAGCCGCGAGGAACTGGCCGCCCTGGGCGAAGTGCTGCTGCGTCATCCCCATGTGTTGGTGGCCACCGACGACATGTACGAGCACATGATGTTCCGGGGCGTGCCCTTCGTGAACATCCTCATGGCCTGCCCGGCACTGTATGACCGCACCATCGTGCTCAACGGCGTCTCCAAGGCCTATGCCATGACCGGCTGGCGTATCGGCTACGCCGGCGGCCCCAAGGCCCTGATCTCCGCCATGAAGAAGATCCAGTCCCAGAGCACCTCCAACCCCACCTCCATCGCCCAGGAGGCCGCCGAGGCCGCCCTCAACGGCGACCAGGGCTGTGTGGGTGAAATGTGCAAGGCCTTCGAGCAGCGTCATGACTATCTGGTGGCGGCCCTGAACGCCATCCCGGGCGTGGAATGCCTGCCCTCCGACGGCACGTTCTACTCCTTCCCCAGCGTCAAGGGTGCGATGGAGAAGCTGGGCATGGACAGCGACGTGAAGTTTTCCGAGTACCTGCTGGACAAGGTGGGCGTGGCCCTGGTGCCCGGTTCCGCCTTCGGCGCCGACGGTCACGTGCGCATTTCCTTCGCCACCAGCATGGACAATCTGAAGCAGGCGGTGGAAAGAATCGCCCGCGCGGTGGAAGGTGAATAAACTTCACAAAATGTGTTGACGAAGCCCGGCGGAATCCGTAATATGCCGGGCTTCCAAGCAATTCCCCGGTAGCTCAGTCGGTAGAGCGGGTGACTGTTAATCACTAGGTCGGCGGTTCGAGCCCGTCCCGGGGAGCCAAGATTGAAAAGCCCAGGTGGATTCACCTGGGCTTTTTTCGTGGCGCAGGATTTCCCCTTTGTCGGCCGGGTTGCAGTTCCCTCCGCCCAGGCCTAGTCTCCTTCCTTCCCGCTCCATTACATGGAAGAATCCCACCACAAGAATATGTTTATTATTGAAATGCCGTATTCAACCTGCTCTGACACCTCGTAAGAGGCACTTCGATTTATCTAGAGATGGCGCAACGGAATATGTAACCGTGTACTCCATCGAGCATTCCAGGAAAAACCACTATCATGGACTGGCTTTCACAGCGCTGGGGAGCGGCCCTGTCCCTGGGACTGGCCTGCGGTGCACTGATCACTTTCGTGCTGGCCCTCTCACTGTGGCAGGCCAACATTACTGCGCATACCCTCCAGGAACGCCTCTTGAATCAGGTGACGCAACTTGCAGCGGCCCTCGGCTGGGAAGATGCCGAAGCCATGACAAGGGTGGATCTGCAACAACGAATCCCTTTGTTGGACGGCATCGCAAGACAGTTGCAATCGTTTGCCGCACTGCAGTCAAATCTGAGAATCGTCACGATCATCCCCCGCGAAGGCATGTTCCTGTATGGACCGGAAAGCCATGACCCGTCCGATGCCGGACGGCAAGGAGAGCCTTACAAGGGGTCATCAGGCGATCTGCAGACCATCATCAATACCGGGCAGGCACTGTTTACCGACAGGCATGCGGACGAATACGGCTGCTATATCCGCGCCCTGGCTCCCATCCTCCATCCCCGTACCGGCGAGGTCTTGCTGATCGTCAGCCTGGAAATCCCCACGGATCTGTGGGATCGCAACCTGATGCGGACATGGCTACCCGGCCTAGGCATTGCCGGCCTGTTTCTGCTCATCTTTGCCTTGGCGATCGTCCGGACACTCAGAGCGGTCGAACAGAGTCAAGGCCGCCAGGAACAGGGGGAACTGGCAGCTATCGTGGTCACTACCCTGATCATCGGTCTCCTGCTCACGGTCCTTGGCACGCTCCTGGCGCGTCAGATCAATGAACAGGAACAACTCCGAGTCTTCGATCGGCAGGCCTCACAGTATGCGCAGCGACTCCGCGAAGTGTTTCAGAGGGCATCCGATGATCTGCATGTACTGGCGCGTTTCATGGAAGTTCACGGCGCGGACAGTCGCCTCGATTTCATTGACTACGTCCGCCCGCTGACGGAACGCTCTCCGCTTCAAGCCTACATGTGGGTTCCCAGGGTCACGCCTGACACCCGCCCTCTCATCGAGGCTCAGGCTCAGATCAATAGACTGCCCGGATTCCGGCTCCATGAATACAACCCCGCGGACGGCATTCGTCTGGTGTCCGAAGATTCGCTGAGAGTCCACTATCCGGCACTCTATATTGAGCCCCCGGGCAAAGGCTGGTCCACCCTGGGATTTGACATGGGCTCCCACAGGAGCCATCGCATTGCCCTGATGCGCGCGGTCAGTACAGGCAGGGTCATCGGCTCCGAGCCCGTCTCGTTGCTATACCTGGATGCTGGTCAGGATGAGCGGGGCAGCCTGATATTCAAGCGGGTCAATCACCGAGCCCATCAAGGCGGTGAAGCCGACTCAGACCCCCTGGGGGTTGTGGCCGCCGCCATGCTTTTCCAGGACGCACTGGAGAAGGTCATCGGCATGCATGACATCACGGTGGCACAAACGACGATGCAACTGATTGCTCTGGATCAGAACGCCGCACCCTCCCTGCTGGCCCAGCATCCCGCCACGGAACCCCCCCCCGGATCCGGGCCTTTTTCAGTTCAACACGCCTTTCGTCAGGGCCTATCCCCTGTTGGAACATGACCAGAGCTATGCGCTGGTCGCCAGGCCAAACGATGAGTTTTTCCTGAACCATCAGCAGTATGGGGTCTGGG
>NZ_AGBG01000046.1:0-8889 GCF_000225005.1 Ectothiorhodospira sp. PHS-1
AGGCTCAGTCCCCGGGCGAGTCAGCACAAGGTGACGAAGCCCATCAGGTGCAGGGGATAGGGTAAATGCGGCGGTTGTGCACTGAAAGTTCATGTTCTTATTCGGGGAGATCTGTCTCACTTGCGGTCCGTGTCCCTATGGGAGTCGAACTGAGGGCCGGCTCGAAAGGGCCGGAATAACCATCGAACCCTACCGGGGCTGTGGTCGCCATGGGAGCCGGACTGAGGGCCAGCCCGAAAGGACTGGAACACCACCGGACCCTACCGTGACCCGGGCAGCGCACCAACCGGTAACGCTTGGCGTGATGAGGCAGAAGTCAGCAGACGGCATAGTAGCCAAATGCTCACCGTAATGGGTGAGACACGGTGAAGGCCCGAACCTCCGGCAACGAGAGAGACCCGCGTGTCTCAACGGACGTAATGCACCCGACCGGGTGAAACGGCCTTGGCGATTCGTTGGGTAACCAGCGTTGAAGGTCACCATGTTTGCATGGTCCTTTGAACTCCGGAGGAAACGCCCCGTGCGGACCCGCATGCGGGGTGTTGTGGAGGCCGGGGGAGAAAAAAACCCCCGGCTATCCGATTATGTGCTTTAGGCTGCAACAAGCTTCTTCACGTTGAGCTTTTTGCGATGTTGTTCAGCATGCCAGAGTTCATATTGGGACTGCTGATTTAGCCAGCTTTCCGCCGAGGTATCGAAAGCGATAGAGAGCCGGATCGCCATTTCTGGACTGATGCCGGCCTTTCCATTCAACACGGCACTCAGCGTTTTGCGACTAACCCCCAATGCTTCTGCTGCTGCCGTGACAGAAAGGCCAAGGGGCTCAAGACAAAGCTCTCGCAGTACTTCACCAGGGTGTGGAGGGTTGTACATTAACATTGGCGGAACCTCAGTGATAATCTTCGTAGTTCACAATCTCGGCATCTCCGTCTTCGAATCGGAAGGTCACTCGCCAGTTACCGCTGACAGTCACCGACCAGATCCCGTCACGATTGCCAGTGAGCTCGTGCAAGCGCAGACCGGGTAAATCCATATCTTTGGCATTCGATGCTGCATTCAACCTACCGAGAATTAGCCGAAGCCTCTTTTCATGAGCGGCCTGAATCCCTGCTGTGCTGCCGGACTTGAAAAATTTAGCCAAGCCCTTGTGTTTGAAGCTTCGAATCATCCCTTGAGCGTACCCTGTAACGTATCAGGTGTCAAATCACACATATAAGCGTTTATCCGCCGTGTGCAGCATGGCGGATAAACGTCTGTTGGACGAAGCCATGTACTGCACATCTTTATAATGGGGATTGTATTTTTGGCGGCGTGCCAGGCAGGCCATGAGCGGCGCTTTGGCAGGTGTGGATTACCTGTGCGGGTTCTTTCAGCCACTGTGGAGCCATGCTGGGGGGGGCCTTGGCAAGTGTGTTTTGAATGAACATAGCCTGATTGTTGGCCCTGTTTCAATGCTTTGCCCGCACTCAGCCCCGGCCTTTCCGGAGGCCATTGTCAACCTGCTCCGTCACCCGCTATTTTTCAATCACTTAACATCGTCGTGCCTTGAGCGTGGGGCATGGAACAGGACGCGATATTTCGGCAATGACATGCAAACGACCTTTCCGGCATCGGGGACAAGGATATTCGGCCGCTTCCTTGCGCGGCGCGGCGGTGGCTGCCGGTGGACGCGCCATCGATAATGCCCTCCTGACCTGATCAAGCTTTTGACGGCGGCACCGATTGGCCAAAAATCCGTAATGGCGCACCCGCATCAAACCCTTGGGAAGGATGTGTTGCAAAAAACGGCGCACAAATTCTTCCCCCGACAATACCATCACCTTGCGCTGTTCCGTCCGATAGTCCTTGTAGGTGAAGTGAACCTCGTCCTCGTCCACCTTCACAATCCGCTGCTGGGTGATGGCAATGCGGTGTGTGTAGCGGCCCAGGTAGTCCACCACCGTCGCACCCCGGTTCAGGCAGGCCTTGGTGTAGACGTTCCACGATTCCCGCATCAGTGCATCCAGCACACGGTCGATTTCTCCCGGGTGGCTCACCCGCGACAACGCACCGCTGGCGGCCGCCTGTCTCAAGGCAGACACCATCAGGCCCCGAAACCGTCTTGACAGGGCCTTGACGGGAAACAGGTAGTTGCCCTGACAGGATTGCCATTGACCATCCTCGCGCAGGGCGCCACCGGGGACGAGACAGTGCAGGTGTACATGTTGCGTCAGGGTTTGCCCCCAGGTATGCAGCACCGCCGTCATGCCCAGTTCTCCCCCCAGACGCCTGGGGTCTTGCCCGAAGGCCTTGAGCGTGGCCCATGCCGACTGGAACAAAAGGCGATGGAGTTCGCGCGGGTGCAACTGTACCCAGCCATTGAGGGTGTGGGGGAGCGTGAACACCAGGTGATAATACGTCACCGGCAGCAGTTGGCTGCGTTGCTGCTCGCACCAGGCCTGTGTCGCGCGGTTCTGGCATTGCGGACAATGCCGATCCCGGCAGCTGTGATACCACTGCTGCTCCCTGTCGCATTGGTCACAGCGAAGCCGCAGCCCACCCAGACGCTCGGTTCGGCAGGCCTGCAGATGCCCGCAGACTTTCCTCCGGCCGCTGTCCAGGCCATCGGCACACAGGAATCGATTGAGAATATGCTGGACCGTCGTCGGCTCAGGCATGATGCACCTCCGGCAACAGGGCCAGCAGGTCCACATGCCCCGAGGTGCCCCGTTCATCACTGGGTGTCCAGTGGATGTAGCGCAGGGTGGTTTGCAAATGCCCATGACCCAGCAGACGTTGCAGTTCATGCACCGCCAGCCCATTCTCCAACTGGTGCGTGGCATACGCATGTCGCAGGCCGTGGATCCCCACCGACTTGCTCACCCCGGCGCGGCGGCGACAGCGGCCAAACAGGCGCTGTGCTGAACTCACGCCAATGTGATGCTGCGGTTGGAACGTATGTGGAAACAGCCACACACGCGGGCGGCTGCAGCGCCAGTAGCGGCGCAGTTTATCCAGCAACAGGGGACTGATGATGACCGCGCGGTCCTTCGCCCCCTTGCCCTGCTCCACCCGTAACAGGCGCCGCTCACCATCAATGTCATCCACACGCAGCGCCACAACCTCACTGACTCGCAATCCACAGCCATAGCACACCTCCAGCAACATCCTGTGCTTGGGGTTGTCACACGCCTCGATGATGCGCGCCACCTCGGCCCGGGTGAGTAAAGGCGGTATCCGCTGTGGCCGCTTGGGTACGATCAGGGCCACTTCATCAAAGTCGCTTCGCTGAAGCACCTGTTGAAATAGAAATCGGATGCTGTGTAAATGCAGACGGCAGGTGGAGGCAGAAAGCTTGCGGTCCACCGCCAAAACCTTGAAATACTGCTGCAGGTCCTGCATCGAAAGCCGTGCCGGAGAACGGCCAAAATAGGCAGCCAGGGATCTGGCCGCGTAGATATAGCTCTGCTGGGTCCGCGGTGAAAAACCACGCTGGCACATCGCATCCAGCATCTGGCGACGTAAGGGTGTCATCACTGATCTCCTCTCAAATGTCAGGGCAAACATGGCCCTGAAGAGAGTCTTGATGATCAGTGCAATTTACGCAGGTAAGGGCGGGGAAAAGCTGCCGCGAATGCGGCTTAGTTCAACGACCAAGCTCACCGGCGGCAATGGAGCGCAGCGGAATTGCCGTCCGGTGCAGCGCCTTGTTAGCCGTTTTATACATAGCCTGGTATTCGACGGTACTTGTTTGCCATTCTTATGTATTCGATTCTTGGTCGCTGATTTGCGTCAAGCGGCAGATGAATTTTTTTGTCCAAGAATGACTTAAACTCCTTAATCCCGTCATCCAATTTATGTTGTTTTAGCTCATCTGCCTTTTCCGGATTCAGCCTCATCACATATTCTTCATCGAGATAAATCAAGCAATTGTCATATGCTCTATGAAATGTCGGAGATAGAGACATCCCATTTGTAACATGATCACTGCTATCTCCTGAAGGCACAGGTAGAATGTGAGCAGCATCCACAAGGCGCAGTTGAAATCTTGTAACTGCACACCTGTTATCATAGGCACTTAATACAATTTTCCTGAAGTTTGCGTCACGTGAGTACCTGCTGACATTTTCCACAATGAGTTTTCTTTTTGCCGTAAGTGATGAAACATCATGCTCAGGGATCTCTTGTAACTCGACAGCCTTCGTTAGCAATTTTGTAAGATTGCTTTCAGCGCCGTATAGATGCAAAGGCTCGGCATTCAGGCAATACGTTAAAAACTGATCTGGCCTCACCCCAATCGCTATTTCGTCATTCTCCTTAGTGACGAATGAGAGACCATTTTGTAACGCCGAATGTATCGCAGAAATTCCTATTTGAACTGAGGGTGACCCAGCAGTAAATGTGCTGTGTTTATTTAAATCAAAGCCTGCAAACATCTTCAAATCTGGGTGATAGCCCATGAGTACAGTCAATCCACTTGGATTCTTCTGTAATGGTGAAGATACAGATGTCATTTGTATTCTGTACTCATCGGGCAATGAAACCCGACCGCCATGAGTGAGTGTCCAAATGTAAACCCAAAGACTGTAAGTGTTTCCTAAAAAGCTAACAATAAACTTGCGAGGGTGTGTTCTAACAGTCTCAGAGACATAAGCAGCCACACCGCCAGATTGCTGAATCGCGTCAATTAGTTCATTGACAATCAGTTTAGGGCTAACGGCTGGCATCTTCTTCCCCCTTTGTGCCTGGCTTTGCGGGACGCGCCTTTCCCCCGTCAACTGGTAGTGGCTCTTCGTCGTCTACGCCATTCCATAAAGCACCGGGATGAGACAAGCTGTATGTTGGTGCTTTTCTATCTATTGCCTTGACCGGAAAGCGTAGCTTGCCACCTTCTAAATATTCTTGTTCCATTTCCACACAAACCCATTTTCTTTTGAGTTTTTCTGCAGCTTCTCCAGTAACGCATGAGCCTCCAAATGGGTCAAAAACAAAATCACCCTTATCCGACAACATGCGGATAAAGTATTCAGGTAGATCAACGGGAAACCTCGCTGGATGAGGCTTAATTCCATTTTCTTTACACTTAGTTAGGTACAAAGAATTGCTTTCAGTGTTGGCAATAGCAATCAAATTTGGCGGAATCGAAGCCCCGTTATCTTTTGAAAATTTATCGCTAATATCGTGTCCACTCGGTCGCAGTTGGGCTTTGTACCCATTTTTTAGCAACCCCTTCATAGACTCACTATAAGGAACCAGGATTCTACGATTGCTTGCTTTCGGCCAAGGTGTCTTTGACAGCCACCACACACAATTTATGGCGTCTTTGACCCTGATTCGCCTAATATTTACCCATTCTGCAGGGGTGGGTAATTTGGATGGATTCCACCAGAAAAAATCTTGAGCCAGGTGAAATCCATACTCGCGACAGAGCATGATCATTAGCTCATAATGATAAAGTGATCTGGTTGGCTGCCCCGGTATCCATGCGCCACCAATATCAATTACGAGTGATCCGTCTTCTCGAAGGATTCTATGAAACTGCTCCGCAAAAGGGCGGAACCAATCTAAATATTCATGTGCATCGGCGTTGCCGTAGTCCTTCTTTCTCACGAGCCCAAATGGCGGTGATGTCATTATGAGATTAACTTCGCCGTCTCGCAGCGTAGGCATATACGCTAACGAGTCTGCGTGATAAGTGCTTCCAAATTTCGTTTCAAAGAATTTCTTCATGCGTTCCTGATTTGTTTAGTTTTGTACGGCTAACGCTGCCATAAACGGCGCGAGCTTGCGAGCGTCCGGCGACCGTAGGGAGCGAATTTCATGGCTTTGTTATGAGCAAAGTTCACCTACAACCCCCCCTCCGTTATTTTTCGCAACTGTTCACCCTTGAATGTGGGATCTAGTGCAAACCAGAAAACAGGATTAGGAGTAACGGTTCCGTCTTGATTATAAATAGGTCCATTCAAGACAGAGTTGAAACTCCATCTATGAAATGAGTTTTGTGCCCGAAAGCCAGGGGACGCATAGTATTCTTGAGCTTCCTTAAGCAGTAGATCTTCACTGAAGTCGAGTTGCTTGGAGATGACTGCCCAGCCATTCTGGCTTAGAAGTGTCGCATATCGCTCCATTGTGGCTAGTACCGCCGAAGGCGCTACCTGAATTCCGTTGCAAACTCTGAAAAATATTTCCATCGAAAGTGGGCTTTTGCCAGTTTCAATTTTTGTCCAAGCACTCGGTGTTTTGTCGCACATATCAGCCACTTGCGCCTGATGTATCCCTCTCTCCAAACGCAGTTCTTTTAGTAAAATCAAAGAGATGCTTGAAAAAGTAGTTACCTTGCTGTCATTACTAACCATTGAAAACCTCCACATGAGTTGGTGGAGCAATTCTCGCATACAGCTTCCTATCAGTCAATACCAAATTCCTGACAGGAACATGCATAGGCTGACTAACGCTACTCATAACGCCAGCCATCAGCCGCGCGAGGTACGAGCGTCGGCTGCATGGCATTGTTATGCCTTTGTAGCCAGTTGTTCATACCCCAGAAGCACTGACGGATTAAAAGATTCAAACTGCCAGCGGGGCAATCGTTGCTTGTCAGTTTTGTAGGCTGACATAAGTTCATCAAGGTCCGACGGCTTATCGATGCCAAGAATGCATTTGGCTTTTTCGAAATATGACTTTGATGACGACCTTGCGAACACCTCAAAGGCACTATGGAACCGACCGACGTACAATAAGGTGTCCGGAAACCAACGCGAGTAAATATCAACCTGCTGAATTTCGGCTCTCATGAAAAGTACGAAGTCCGCTTGCATCAAGTACCGAAACTCAAGTCCGGAGCTTTTACTACGCTGCTCCAGAAAGTCCGCATGCAGAGATAAACGATTCAATTCCAATCTATTGTTTCTATGCTCCAAGGACCTCAAGTACGCTCGGAAAGCATCATAGCCCACCATTACGTCTTTCCCGTAATCAGACTGGCCCGGAACATAATATTGCTGAGAAAGCAGAAGACTAAGCTCTGAGAACCGCTCGTGCTTTAGTAAGATCGCCACCAAATAAAGGAATAATTCATGCGCAATAAACTTGAAGTTATCAAAATCCCACTCACTCCAACTATTAACATGCTCTGGTCTATTCGTGTAAGGTATCAACCCCTCGAGAAATCGATGTAGTTTTAAGATATTTTCTTCATTGGGTGCATATTGAGCAATTGTTACGAATAGGGATATAGCCTCATTACGGTAGGGAAGAAACTGCTCAATATTCTCCACTACTTTATCATCAAACTCACCTTCCTTTTCAGTGATTCTGAATTTTTCAAGGTTGGCTACAAAGTTTGCCAGATACTCGTCCAACGCACCTGGTGCAAAAGGTTTAGTATCTTTAATTGCAGAGATGGCCCTCTTGTAAGCGGCAGTCGTCCCTAATGATACCCCCTCAGGCTCATCTAAAAATGAAGGTTTTTTTCCGATCTCTGGTCTTCTATATAGCGGTTTGTCATACACCCAGCGCAGAAGCCTCTCAAAATTTTCGGTGTAATTATCAGGCTCACTCAAGTCTATGTAGATTCGCGATTTGTAATATGTCGGTAAATACGCTTTCCCTTGGTCATTTTTTTCTGATATTACTGCTACAAATTTACCTTGCTCTTGGTTTTCATACACTTCGCGCGAGATTATCTGCGTTTCGGTTCCAACGCCACCAGCACGACCATCTGCTTTAGCCGCGTAAATTTCATCACAGATTATTGCGACTTTCGATATTTCTGGATCTGTAACCATTTTTTCCATGAACGCTACTGCGTCGTGACCTTCCTTTAAGTCCCATTTGTCCAAAATTACATGAACGCCAGACTCAGTTAATTCATTAGCCAAATCAATCACCCATTGTTCGTGGGTTGGATTTGACCAGCTATAGGATATAAAAAGTTTCGGATTTTCCATCAGATCTAGATTTCCCCTCTGGCATAACAGTAGATTAGACAGAATCGGCTTTTCCCAGGAAAGACAGATTCCGCATAGCATGGCTTCAGATCTTGAGATCTTGCCACCCATTCCAAAAGTATTGCATCATCCAGGAATCGTTTCACCTCACCCAGGATTGGAGCCAAGGACATGGCTAACTCCCCTCTTACGGACAAAGAGCGCGTTTTCTGGTCCCGATTTAGCAAACATCTGGTTCAAAAAGGAATCAAGCCTGAATCGGTGCGCTGGTATCGGATTCGGGCGGAGCAGTTCATCCGTGCTTTTCCCCACCAGAGACTGGCTTCCCTCACCCCTGATGATGTCTCGGCCTATCTGCTCAGGTTGGGCGAATCGCCCAACCTGAAGCCTTGGCAGTACCTTCAGGTCGTCGATGCTATACAGATTCTGTATAAGTTGGCACGCACGGAATGGAGTGAAACGTTCGACTGGGACTACTGGCGCGCTTCAGCCAAGTCGCTGGAACCACAGCACGCGACGCTGGCCCGAGAATATGTGCCTCTCACATCTGCGGAGTTTGTCCGGCATGTGGGTGACAAACGCTTTGCGCCCTTGATCCTTTCCCATCAGCCTGTTTTTGAAAAACTGATTGCTGTGATGCGAACCCGCAACATGTCCATCAGGACGGAAAAATCCTATATGGGCTGGATCTGCAGATTCATCCACCATTACGATGGCCAGGCCCCCACCAGTCTGGGGCTGGAGTATCCCCACGTTTTCGCAGGCATAATTCCTTTTAAAACAGTGGGATAATGGAAGGCGGGGTGGACATGCACCGGCAAGATCGTGATTCTTAAGGTGACTAAGCCGAAAAAGAGCCACGAAAAAACCGATGCACGCCACAGACCTGATTCACGCAAACTTGGGGGTTGCTTCTGGAGTATCCCCACGTTTTCGCAGGCATAATTCCTTTTAAAACAGT